>NZ_CP079737.1:300434-600868 GCF_019916025.1 Paraclostridium bifermentans
GTTCTGGAGTTGACTTATTAGCAGGAATACCATCTGTACTTTATGGATTATTTGGATTAGCAGTTATTGTTCCAAATATTCAAGGTGTATTTAATTTACCAAAGGGACAAAGTTTATTTGCTGTAATAATAGTTCTTTCTATAATGATGTTACCTACAATAATAGCTGTTTCAAAAACTGCTATAAAAGCTGTACCAGATGCTTATAGAGAAGGGTCTTTAGCTTTAGGAGCATCAAAAATTGAAACAATATTTAAAGTAGTTTTACCAGCTGCAAAATCAGGTATTTTAGCGGCGGTAGTATTAGGAACAGGAAGAGCTTTAGGTGAGACTATGGCAGTAATATTAGTTGCAGGTAACTCACCAGTTTTACCTAACTCACTTATGGATAGTGTAAGACCATTAACAACTAATATTGCATTAGAAATGGGATACGCATTTGGAACACATCAAGAGATGTTATTTGCGACAGGAGTTGTACTATTTATATTTATATTAGTACTTAACCTAGTATTAAGTAAACTTTCTAATAAGGCAGGCAATTAATATGAGAAAATTAAGAGAAAATTTTTTAAAGGCGGCAGTTTGGCTATCAGCTATATTTACAATAGGAATGTTGTTAATAATAGTTGGATTTATATTTATAAAAGGTATTGGGGGAATAAACCTAAACTTTTTAATTAGTGATTATTCAGCAAGTGGTGATGGTGGAATACTACCAATGATCGTCACAACTTTATATACAGTATTTTTATCATTAATAGTTGCTACACCAATAGGTGTTTTAGCGGCAGTATATTTACAAGAATATGCTAAAAAAGGACCAATAGTTAATATTGTAAGATTTGCAACAGAGAGTTTAGCAGGTATACCATCTATAGTTTATGGATTATTTGGAGGTATATTCTTTGTTATAACACTTCAAATGGGATATTCAATTATTGCAGGATCATTAACAGTAGCTATAATAATTTTACCTGTAATAATACGTACAACAGAAGAAGCATTAAAGACAGTTCCACAAGGATATAGAGAAGCATCTTTAGCTATGGGAGCTACAAAATTCCAAACTCTATACAAAGTAATAGTACCAAGTGCATTACCAGGGATTTTATCAGGAATAATACTATCGATAGGTCGTGTGGTTGGGGAGTCAGCAGCTATATTATTAACAGCTGGAACAGTAGCACAAATGCCAACTAGCATATTTGATAGTGCTAGAACACTTACAGTTCAATCTTACTTAGTTGCTAAAGAAACTGGAAATATACAACAAGCAGCTAGTGTAGGTGTAGTTTTAATAATTATAGTATTATGTTTAAATACTTTAGCTAAATTTATAGTTAAAAAGCTTAGTAAGGAGAGCTATTAAGATGAATAATATAAAAATAAATGTAAAAAACTTAGAACTTTTCTATGGAGATAACAAAGCATTAAAAGGAATAGACATGCAGATAAAAGAAAATAAAGTAACTGCATTAATAGGACCTTCAGGATGTGGAAAATCAACTTTTTTAAGAACTTTAAATAGAATGAACGATTTAATTGAAAATGTTAAAATAAAAGGGGAAATATCTGTAGACGGAGAAGATATATATAAATCTGATGATGTTATAAAACTACGTACAAAAGTAGGAATGGTATTCCAAAAACCAAATCCATTCCCAATGAGTATATATGATAATGTTGCTTATGGACCTAGAATACATGGAATAAAAGATAAAGCTACATTAGATAAGATTGTTGAAGAGAGTTTAAGAGGAGCTGCTATTTGGGAAGAGGTTAAAGACAGATTAAATAAATCAGCTTTAGGATTATCAGGAGGACAGCAACAACGTATTTGTATAGCTAGAACAATAGCTATGAAGCCAGAAGTAATATTAATGGATGAGCCAACTTCAGCGCTAGATCCAATATCAACATCTAAAGTAGAAGAATTAATAGATGAGTTAAAAGATAAATATACTATAGTAATAGTAACTCATAATATGCAACAAGCAGCTCGTGTATCGGATGAAACTGCATTTTTCCTATCAGGAGAAGTTGTAGAATTTGACGAAACAAAAACTATATTTACTAGTCCAAGGGATAAACGTACAGAAGATTATATAACAGGAAGATTTGGATAAAATAAATATAAAATAATCAATAAAAAGGAGTTTTAAAATGGTCAACAATAACTTAGAGTTAAATATAAATACCCTTATAAACTATACACTAAAAATGTTTGACAAAAGTCAAGAAATTCTAGAAGAATCAGTAAACAGCATGATGACAAAAGATATTGAAAAAGCAAAAGGAATTTCAGAAAAAGATGATGAAATAGACACTTTAAGAGACTATATAAGGGATAGAAGTATTGAGCTTATGGCATTAAAACAACCTATGGCAAAAGATTTAAGATTTATATATGCATTAGAAAGTATGTGCTTAGAGTTAGAGCGTATAGGCGATTATTCTGTAAATATATCAGTTGAAGTTGTAAAGATAGGAAAAGAAGAATATATAAAAGAATTAATAGATATACCTAAAATGAAAGATATATGCATTGATATGATAAAAGATGCAAAGAAAGCTTTAGAACTAAGAGATGAAGAACTTGCATACAATACAGCTTTAAAAGATGACTTAGTAGATAAGTTGTATGATGTTATACATGAACATACACTTAAGGTTATGCATGAAAAAGAAGTAAACATAGACCAAGGAGTGACAATGATGTTTGTTGCTAGGTATTTAGAAAGAATTGGAGACCATATTACCAATATATGTGAAAAAATTATATATGCATTAAGAGGCGATATGATTGAAATAGGATAAAACTACAGGAATGTAGTTTTATTTTTTTTGTGCTAATATTTTATTGAGTACAAACATATCTATTAAAGTACAGTGTTTAATTATAAAATTTAGCTATATTGATTGAAATAATTGTCAATAATAACTAATAGTATTTATTAAAATATAAAAAACAAAGGGGAAGTGGGGATGAAAAGAAAAATAAAACCTATTTTTTTAAGTGTATCTACAGTTGTATTACTTTTGTTTTTATTATTTGTTACATTTGATAAAATAATTGCTACATCAAGTGAACAAAATAATATAGATATAAAATTGCTAGAAAGTGATACGATGACATTAACTGACCTCATGATGAAAGCAAGTAGTGTAAATAATAGAGGACCGAAGCCAAAACCTGAGAAGGTTGCTTATATAACAATTGATGATGGGCCATCTAAATATACTGATGGAATACTATCTATTCTAGATAGCAATAACGTTAAAGCCACGTTCTTTATGATAGAAGGTAATATGAAACAACATCCAGAACAATTAAAAAGAATCGCTCAAGAGGGACACTCTATGGGATTTCACAGTGTAAGTCACGACATATCTGTACTATATAAAACTCCTGAAAATACTGTTAATGAATTTGATAAGTGCCAAGACACATTAAATAAAATTGCTAAAGTAAACTCAAACTTAATAAGATTGCCTTATGGTAGTAAACCTTATGCTCCAGAAGAATCATACAATGCATTAGTTGATGATGGATTTAAAATCTGGGATTGGAATTTGGATACGGAAGATTGGAAGGGAACTCCACAAACTATAGTAAATAATGTAAATAAATATTCGGATCAACATAGTGAAGTTGTACTTTTAATGCATGAAAAGGAACAAAGTGTTAAAGCTCTTCAAGGTATAATAAATCAATTAAAAGAAAAAGGATATACAATAATGCCAATAGAAGAAAGTGATATGCCTAAAAACTTTTGGGAACAAAATTTACGTAACTGAATATAATATTTATAAATATTGACAATAATAATGATGATTATATATAATTAAAAGATAAACAGAATATTTAAAAACTGAGAAAAAGAGGAGTATGCAAACTCAACTTACAGAGAGGGAAGTTCACCGGCTGAAAGACTTTCCAAGAAATGAATTGCAGAAGGTAGCTTTGGAGTTTCTAAGCTGAAAATAACAGTAAGCTTAGACGGTGAGAATCGTTAAATTTATTAAGTGTTATGTAGAGTTTGATTAAAAACTTTATATAAAATTAAGGTGGTAACGCGAGCTTTTCGTCCTTAAATAGGATGAAGGGCTCTTTTTTATGTATATAAAATAAAAAATAGGAGGAATTTACATGGAAAATACAAACTTACCAAAAACGTATAATCCAAAAGACTTTGAATCAAGATTATATTCAAAGTGGGTAGAAGAAGGTTTATTCAAATCTAAGCCAAACCCAAATAAAAAGCCATTTACTATAATGCTTCCCCCACCAAACATAACGGGGCAATTACACATGGGGCATGCTCTTGACCATACATTACAAGATATACTTATAAGATGGAAGAGAATGGACGGTTATGAAGCTTTATGGCAACCAGGAACAGACCATGCATCTATAGCAACAGAAGTTAAAGTTGTTGAGAGAATAAAAGAACAAGAAGGAAAAACTAAGTACGAAATAGGAAGAGAAGAGTTCTTAAAAAGAGCTATGGACTGGAGAAATGAATTTGGTAGAAAGATAGTAGACCAAATGAAACAATTAGGAGATTCATGTGACTGGGAAAGAGAAAGATTTACAATGGACCAAGGTTGTAATGAAGCAGTTACAGAATTCTTTGTAAAGTTATATGAAAAAGGTCAAATTTACAAAGGAAATAGAATAATAAACTGGTGTCCAGATTGTAAAACTACATTATCTGATGCAGAAGTTGAGCATGAAGAACATGATGGAAAGTTCTATCATATAAAATACCCAATAGCAGGTAGTGATGAATTTTTAGAAATAGCTACAACTAGACCAGAGACAATGCTTGGAGATACAGGTATAGCTGTAAATCCAGAAGATGAAAGATACACTCATTTAGTAGGAAAGCATGCTATACTTCCACTAGTAGGAAGAGAACTTATTATAGTTGCAGATGATTACGTTGATTTAGAGTTTGGTACAGGTGCAGTTAAAATGACTCCAGCACATGACCCTAATGACTTTGAAGTAGGTCAAAGACATAATCTTGAAAAAATAAACGTAATGAACGAAGATGGAACTATGAATAAATTAGCTGGTAAGTACGAAGGTATGGACAGATATGAGTGTAGAAAGCAACTTATAGCTGACTTAGAAGAAGCTGGATACTTAATAGCTATAAAAGATCATAATCACAATGTAGGATCTTGTTACAGATGTAAAACTGTAGTTGAGCCAAGATTATCAGATCAATGGTTCGTTAAAATGGATGAATTAGCAAAACCTGCTATAGACATATTAAAGAAACAAGATTTAGAATTTGTTCCAGATAAATTTGATAAAACTTACCTACAATGGTTAGAAAATATAAGAGACTGGTGTATATCAAGACAGTTATGGTGGGGACATCAAATACCAGCATACTACTGTCAAGAATGTGGTGAGGTAGTAGTTGCTAAAGAAATGCCAAAACAATGTAAATGTGGACATACTCACTTCAAGCAAGATGAAGATGTATTAGATACATGGTTCTCATCTGCATTATGGCCTTTCTCAACATTAGGATGGCCTAATAAAACAGAAGAGCTAAACTATTACTATCCAACAAGTGTACTTGTAACTGGATACGATATAATATTCTTCTGGGTTGTAAGAATGGCATTTGCAGGAATGTTCTGTATGGGAGAAACTCCATTTGAACATGTATTAATACATGGACTTGTAAGAGACTCAGAAGGTAGAAAAATGAGTAAATCTCTAGGAAACGGAATAGACCCATTAGAAGTAATAGACATGTACGGAGCTGATGCTTTAAGATTCATGTTAGCTACAGGAAACTCTCCAGGAAATGATATGAGATTCTATATGGAAAGAGTTGAATCATCTAGAAACTTTGCTAATAAGTTATGGAATGCATCTAGATTCGTATTTATGAACATAGATGAAGAAATAATGGATGGTGTTACTAGAGAATCAGTAGAAAAAAATATGACTTTAGCTGATAAATGGATAATTTCAAGAGCTAATAATGTTGTTAAAGAAGTTACTGATAACATGGATAAGTTTGACTTAGGAATAGCAGCTCAGAAGATATATGACTTTGCTTGGTCAGAGTACTGTGACTGGTATATAGAAATAGTTAAGCCAAGATTATACTCAGATGATAAAGAAGCTAAGCAAACAGCATTATATACATTAACATATGTATTAGAAAAAATATTAAAACTTCTTCATCCATACATGCCATTTATAACTGAAGAGATATATACTCACCTTCCAACTGTAGAAGGAAGTATAGTTGTAGCTCAGTTCCCTCATTACGATGAAGCTGACAATATGGCTAAAGAAGAAGAAATGATGAACTTAACTATGGATGGTATAAGAAACATAAGAAACGTAAGAGCTGAAATGAACGTACCACCATCAAAGAAAGCTAAAGTTATAATAGTTCCAACAGCTGATAAAAAAGAAGCTATGGAAGCTGGACTTGATTACTTTGTAACATTAGCATCTGCATCTACAGTTGAAATAGTTGAAGATGAAACTAATATACCAGAAGACGCTGTAAGTGTTGTTATAGATGGTGTAAAAATATTTATACCTCTTGATGAATTAGTTGACTTCACTAAAGAACTAGATAGATTAAATAAAGAAAAAGCTAAATTAGAAGGTGAAATAAAGAGAGTAAACGGAAAACTTTCTAATCAAGGATTCTTAGCTAAAGCTCCAGAAAGCTTAGTTAATGAAGAAAAAGCTAAAAAAGAAAAATTTGAAGAAATGATGAAATCAGTTATTGAAAGAATAGAAAATATAGAAGCTAAAATGAAGTAGTAAAAATAGTAGAGACCCTGTTTAAGTTTTGCTCCACAAAGCTGAAAATACGCTTTGAAATGTCGCTAAAACTTAAACAGGGTCTCTTTATGATGGAGATAAAAATGAAAGTTTTGCTCCACAAAGCTGAAAAGATGCTTTGAAATGTGGCTAAAACTTAAACAGGGTCTCTTTATGGTAGGAATAAAATGAAAGTTTTGTTCTACAAAGCTGAAAAGATGCTTCGAAATGTCGCTAAAATTTATATAGGGTCTCTTTATGATGGGAAGATAAGGATAAAGGTAAAGAGTTATGTGAAGAATATGGATTATAGGGTATAATAGTAAATAATAAAATTTAAGGAGGGGTATTTATGGCAGGAAATTTATTTGGAAGAATGGCAGCTGATACTTTAGGATTATCGGATATAGGTAAAATAATATCGCCAAGAGATTTTGATAAAGTAGATGGTGATGATTATATAATGCATGAAGATGGAGAAAAAATATTCTTCGTTATAAAATCAAAATCAGATGAATATGTGTTTACAAATAGAGGCCTTTTACATGTAGACGGAGCTAATGCAATTAGTAAAAAAAGAACTGTTAAAAGACATGAATTTTATTATGAAAGGGTACATTCAGTAACTCTAGAAACTGCAGGAACTGTAGATTTAGATATAGAGATAAAATTTAGCTTTGGAGAAGAAGCATTTAGTATAGATGTAGATAAAAAACAATTAGAGCAATTAAAAGATTTATATAAAGCTTTAGTTGAAGTTGGAATACAACAAGGTAAAAACCAAGTTGCTATACAAGATGGAACAAAAGGGCTTGATATGGCAAACAATGCAATTTCAAGATGCAATTTAGATGGAAATGCAGTAAATGTTGTAAAAGAGTTAACTAACTTTAACTTAGATTGGATGGAATCGCTAAGATTAAATTATAGCAATAAAGATTTCACTGAAGTATTTGAAAAATATATAAATAATTAAACCTATATATAATAATAGAGTATGTAGAGTCCATATATAAGTTTTGCTCCACAAAGCAGTAAAGATGCTTTGAAATGTAGCTAAAACTTATATATGGGCTATTTTATATTTATAGCGAAAAAATATGAAATAGTATATAGATAACTTACCTAGATATAAGTTAAAATATAAGTTGGCAATTTTATTTTTGAAAATTTTCAGACAAGAAATTTGCATAGAATTTTTAAGTTATTAACAAGAGGATTAATTGAGTATTTTGCCGAAATTAAATAACATTAGAAATAATTTACACTTAATTATACAATGGAGGAACAATATGAATTATAATGAGGCTTTACAGTTTATACACGAAAGTCATAAGTTTGGTATGAGACTAGGATTAGATAATATAAAAAAATTATTACAACTATTAGGAAACCCGCAAGATAATTTAAATATAATACATGTTGCAGGTACTAATGGTAAAGGGTCAACATGTTCTTTCATATCATCTATTTTAAAAGAAAGTGGATATAAAGTAGGATTATATACTTCTCCATTTTTAGAGACATTTACAGAACGAATAAGAGTAAATGGAGAAAATATAGCAGAAGAAGAAGTTGGGAAAATAGTATCTTTAATAAAAGAAAAAATAGAAATAATGGTTAGTGAAGGATATTCTTATCCTACTGAATTTGAAATAGTTACGGCTATGGCATTTTATTATTACAACCAAGAAAAAGTTGACTTTGTTGCTCTAGAAGTTGGGCTTGGAGGTAGATACGATGCAACTAATGTTATCGATAAACCTTTAGTAAGTGCAATAACTTCAATAAGTTTAGATCATACAGGTATACTTGGAGATACATTAGGAAAAATAGCTTTTGAAAAGGGCGGAATTATAAAAGAAGATTGCCCTACTATAGTATATCCACAGCAAGAAGAAGCAAGTGAAGTTATAAAAAATATATGTGCTGAAAAAAAATCTAAATACATAGAATGTAATTTTAAAAATATAGAAATAAAATCATCAAATATTAACTCACAAATATATAATTGTAATATAAATGGAAAAGAATTAAATGATTTAGAAATTAAATTAATAGGAGAACATCAGATAAAAAATTCTATTGTAGCTTTAAATGTTATTGAGTATTTAAATGATATTAAAATTACAAATATATCTGAAGAAAATATTAGAAAAGGTCTATTAGAAACTAAGTGGCCAGGAAGAATAGAAAAAATAAGTGAAAATCCAATGTTTATAATAGATGGAGCACATAATGAAGAAGGTGCTAAATCACTTGCAAATTCTATTGATAAATATTTTGAAAATAAAAATAAAATTTTAGTTATAGGAATGCTTGAAGACAAGGATATAGAATCTGTATTAGATTTATTAATACCGAAATTTAATAAAGTTATAACTACTACTCCTGATAATCCAAGGGCTATAGATGCTAATAAACTTAAAGAAAAAATAGAAAGATATAATATAGAAGTAACTTGCAAACCAAATATAAAAGAAGCTGTTGACTATGCATTAGAAATATCAAATAAAGATGATGTAATAATAAGTGCAGGATCTTTATATATGATAGGGAACGTAAGAACTATAATAGTAAATAAATAAAAATAGAGTTTGTAATCTGAGTTAAAATACTTAAATTACAAACTCTATTTTTTATTTTGATAATTGTTCAAGTAAAGCTTTTGATAATTGATCAGGACAAGAAGTTGATTTTCCTCCACAAGTTATACCAGCTAATTTCTCTGCAACTTCATCAGCACGAGTTCCCTCAACAAGATGTTTAAGACCTAATAAGTTACCAGGACATCCACCAACGAAGTCTACACTTGTAACTATATTATTTTCATCGATATCAAACACCATTTCCTTACAACAAACCCCTGATGGTTTAAATGATACTTTCATTGTAAATACCTCCAAAAACATGATAAGTAAATAATATCAAATAATATAGATGAATATCAACAACTTTTTAATAAGTATAATTTCCTAGTTAGTAAAAAAAGTAATAAGACGAGCATTTTAAACAATATACTATGATAGTACATTTTATTGCGAGGAGGTTTTGTTTTGAAGCTATATACATCTAATTATTTATCACAGAGTTTAAGTGTAATAGATTATCAGACTCTTAAATTGGAAAAAGAAATAAATTTAGGACCAGACATATATCCTCACCATTTTTGCATAGAAAAAGATAAAAACATAATGTATATACCAAGTTCGTTTGATGGAGTTCTTTATGTTTTAGATATTGGAAAAGAGAAAATAATAGATTCTGTATCTATAGGAGGAAATTTAAGCCAGGTTTCGCTTTGTAAAAATGAACTTTTTGTAGCTAATGAAGATTCGAATAGTATTTATGTATTGGATAAGGATAATCTGGAACCAATAGGGGTTATTAGCGTTGATAATATGCCTCATGGGTTTGCATATGATAAAGTAGATAATAAACTATATGTCCCTTGTATCGATTCTATTTTATGTATAGATATAGAGAAGAAAATAGTTGAACGAAAGGTCGATTTAGATTATAAAGCATGGCATATAAAAATAGATAAATATAAGGATATTATATACACATCTACATTAGATGGTAAGATAATTATTTTAGATAAAAAAAACTTAAATATATTAGATACAATAGGAAATTTTTTAATTCCAGTTGAAATATGCGTAAATTATAAAAAAGAACATATATATATAGCAGATTTAGGCTATAAAGCTATAAAAATATTAGACTATAAAACACATAAAGAAATTGGATGTATAAAGATAAATGGAAATCCTCAAGGGTTAGAACTATCAAATGATAGTAAGTTTTTGTTTTTGACTGATACTTTTAATAATAGTGTTAAGATTTATGGAACGGATAACAATGAGATTATAGATGAAATTAAGGTAGGAAAAGAGCCTACCACCATAGTTTTTGTGTAGGCTATTTTTTGTTTGTAATAAGTAGTTCTATTATTTCAGCATACATATACGATGCATTCTTTTTCCAATTGTCGCATATTAATTTTGCTTGTTTTTCGGAAGATACGTTTAAATTTAAATCTATTAAGTTTGATTGGTTTTCAATAACTCGTAGATTTACTATATATTCATTATCACTTTGCTTGACAAAGCTTGACTTTACTTGAGTATCTGCTAATAAGTTTTCTTTATTTAATTTTATATACTCATCTAGCTTCTCTGTAATTTGAGAAGGAATTCTAGATAAGAAGTAGTTTAGAGTCTCAATACCTTTTTGTGTTAAAGTGTAATACTCTCTATTTGAATCTTCATATATTTTTAAGAATTTGGCATCCATAAGTTGTGAAAGAAATTGCTGTAATGAGAAATAATTCATTACTTCCGTCTCAAGAATAACTTGTGTTATTTGAGAATTTGTTAAATCCATTTTAGCTTTTTCTAAAACATATAAGATTAATAACTTATGGTAAGCTAATTCTTCAGATGAGTTTTCAAACATAATATCATCCTCCGTATAATGTTTCTATATAACTACTATATTAAACTAAAACATATAAAAATAAAAGTAGAATTTAATATTTAAATATATGCACTTATATAAAAATTTTATTTATCTATGTAAAAAGGCTACCTTGTCAGGTAGCCTTCTTATGAATCCTAGGTGTCTAATTTACTACTTATTTTCCAGACATTTGTCTTTCTGCCATTTCTACTAGCTTTTTAGTCATGTATCCACCTACATATCCATTTTGTCTAGCAGTTAAGTTTCCTTTATCTACTGATTCATAGTTAGATAAACCTAACTCATTAGCTATTTCTAGCTTCATTTGATTTAATGCTGCTTTAGCTTCTGGAACGGCTTTTTTAGTTGACATAGTAAATTTCCTCCTTAAAGTTATAAGATGTCTCAACAAGTTTTTTTCTAAAATCTTGTTGTTGGTATTAATTTAACCAATGCCCAAAATTATATTCACATTTTTAAAAATTTTTTTATTTAAATTTTTTATTTATTTTTATCTTTTTATCTTTTCTAATGCCTTCTTGAATACCATGAGCTTCTCTTAAAAAATGTGTACTGTTTAATTTAACACTTTTGATTTCATTGTCTTCAGCTTTTCCTTTTAAAATTCCAAACTCACTTCTTAGATTAGTCATAAATACACCACCTTTTTTTAGATTACAATTAACTTTCCCAATTAATAAAATTAATTTAGTAGTAATTTTTTGAAAAAAATAAAAATAAACTTGTACTAGAGTATTTATAATTGGAGGGATGATATGAATAAGAAAATAACTGAAATTAAATCGTTGATATCTAGTTTCTTGTTTTTTGCTTTTACGCTTACAATTGTATTTGGGGTAGTGTATAGCGTAAGGTACATAGGGGAAAATATGTCAAATGAAAAAATGCCAATAAGTAAAGTAGAAACTGATGATAAAAAAATATCTTTAACTTTTGATATAGCATCTGGATCATCTAATATAGAAACTATATTGGATACTTTAGATAAATATAATGTAAAAGCATCATTTTTTCTAGTTGGAAATTGGGTAGATGAAAATGAAAAAATAGTAAAAGAAATTAGTGAGCGTGGGCACGATATAGGAAACCATTCAAATTCACATGCTAATATGAAAGAGATAAGTGAATCAGACTTGAAAAATGAATTAAATACAACATCATCCAAGATAGAATCTATAACAGGAGAAAAGACAACTATGTATAGACCTCCTTTTGGAGAATTTGATAATAAGAGTTTAAAGGTTTGCGAAGATTTAGGATACACTGTAGTTAATTGGGATATAGATTCATTTGACTGGAAGGAAATAGGGCCTAATTTTGTTACAGAGAAAGTTTTAAAGGGAGTTAAGCCAGGATCTATAGTTTTATTTCATGGAGATATAAAAAATAGTAAACAATACTTAGAAAAAACAATATCAAAGTTAAAAGAAAAATATGAAATAGTTCCGCTATCTAAGTTAATGTATAATGAAGGTTATGAAGTTGATTCAAATGGAATTCAAAAATTAAAAAGTAATTAGAAAAAAGTTATAGGCAAAAGCCTATAACTTTTTTTCTAATTATGTATTTTCTAAAAGGTATTTAAATAGAAAGTATTTTATGTAGAAAGTATATAGTATAATAGTACTTATAAAAATTTTCATTCTCAGGAGGTTATAATGTTTTCTGTACCAGAAACTAAAATAGTAAAAGATGTTATGGGAAAGAGTTTTGTCTTAGTTGATGAAAATATCACACTAGGACAAGCTATCGACTTGATTGTAAGTAAAAATGAAAGAGAAGTTATGGTTGATAATGGAAACGGCGGCATAAAAGGAATAGTATCATTAACGGATATATGTAATCTATCATTAAAACGTAAAGATTATAAAAATGAGTTAGTTAAAAATGCAATGAGTAAAAATCTAATAAGTATAAATAAAGATGCAAAGTTAGATGAATGCAGAAACATAATGATGAGAAATAACATAGGGGTATTACCAGTACTAGAAAATGAAAAGTTAATAGGGGTCGTAAATCAAAAACATATAAGAGATTTCTTATATATGGAGTTAGAAGATTACGGAATAACTGTTAAGCATATAATAGGTGAAATAAAAGAAGGAATATGTGCTATAAATACAGATGGAAAAGTTGTTCTTTGGAATAAATTTATGGAAAATAGATATGGAATAAAGTCAGAAGAGATTGTTGGTAAATCCATGGAAAAGTATCTTAGTGGAACTATATCAGCTAGAGTTTTAAGAACTAAAACAAGAGAAAGTGGTATATACAAAAATAATGATAATGAAAATGATGTTTATGGAGTAGTTGATGCAAACCCTATATTTATAAATTCGGAATTTGTAGGAGTTGTATGTACAGAAGTAGACATAACGGAGGCTCAAAAGCTTTCAAGAAAGCTTGATAAGGCGAATGATAGATTAAAATACTTAGAGGATGAAGTAAAAAACTTATCAAAAGGAAGTTTTGATAATATATTAGGTAGAAGTTATAAATTAGAAAGAGCTAAGGAAGTGGCTAAAAGGGTTTCGAATACAAATAGTAGTATATTTATATTTGGAGAAAGTGGAACAGGTAAAGAAGTTTTTGCACGTGCTATACATGATTATAGTGAAAGAAAAGGTCCTTTTATACCTGTAAACTGTAGTGCCATACCATCAGAATTATTTGAGAGTGAATTTTTTGGATATGAAGCAGGGTCGTTTACCGGTGCAAATAAAAAAGGCAAAATTGGTATATTTGAACTAGCAAAGCACGGTACTGTATTTTTAGATGAGATAGCAGATTTACCATTAAGCATGCAGGCGAAACTATTAAGAGTATTGCAAGAAAAAGAAGTAAGAAGAATAGGTGGAGAAAAAACTATAAAAATAGACGCTAGAATTATATCTGCAACTAATAAAAATTTACAAAATTTAGTTGAAGAAGATAAGTTTAGAGAAGATTTATATTATAGATTAAATGTAGTAGAAATAGATTTACCACCATTAAGAGAAAGAAAAGAAGATATATTACTTTTAGTTAATAAATTTATAAAAGAGATATGTGAAGAAAATAATCGAGAGCCACTAAAAATAAGTAAAGAAGCTATGGATGTATTACAAAGATATACGTGGAAAGGTAATATAAGAGAATTAAAAAACACGATAGAAAATATAGTAGTGTTATCTACTGGAGATATAATAGATAAAGATGATATACCTGTTTATATAGTTGAATCTAGTCAACATATAAGCGTAGATGAAGAATATCCATTAGACCTTAATAAAGCTATAAGCAAATTAGAAGTAAAAACTATAAAGGTTGCACTAAGCATAACTAATGGAAATAAAGCAAAAGCAGCTAAAATACTTAATATACCAAGAACGACTCTTTATTATAAGATTGAACAGTATGATATAGAAGTGACTAAAAATAGACATTAGACGAAAAACTGACATTTGTAACGTTTTCAATTTGAAATAGGGAAGTTAGGGGGATGTGATAAAAATAACTATAAAAAAATTAAAATGAAACCTTAAAAGTGTCGGAAATATGACGTTTATTCTCGGGAAAACGTAATTTGTCGTTGTAATTTGATGAAATTTGGTATAAAATATATGTAGATATTGAAGATAAATACAAAAAACTTGTCGAAAAATGATATTTTATAAACAAATACGACAAAAATTTTAAAAAAATAATTAAAACAAAATAATTGGCACGGTAATTGCTAATAATAAAACAGTGTAAAATAAAATTAGTC
Source organism: Paraclostridium bifermentans (assembly GCF_019916025.1). Lineage (NCBI taxonomy): Bacteria > Bacillati > Bacillota > Clostridia > Peptostreptococcales > Peptostreptococcaceae > Paraclostridium > Paraclostridium bifermentans. The sequence goes on from NZ_CP079737.1 coordinate 315,484, forward strand.
AGGGGGTGAAATCTATGATGCTTAAAATAGAATTAAGACAGCATGTAGGTGCGCCATGTAAACCTATAGTTGAGGTTGGAAGCGAAGTTAAAAAAGGACAACTTATAGCTGAGCCACAAGGATTAGGAGCAAATATACATTCAAGTGTTTATGGTAAAGTTGTTGAAGTTACAGAAAGTTCTATAATAATAGAGGCTTCTGAGAATCAACCTGATGAGTATGTAAAAATAAAAGATACAGAAAGTAACTTAGACGCTATAAAAGAAGCTGGTATAGTTGGTGCAGGAGGAGCTGGTTTCCCTACACATGTAAAACTTAATGTAGATCTTACAGGAGGATGTATCATAGCAAATGCTGCAGAATGTGAGCCAGTACTTGGTCACAATGTGGAGTTAATGGAAAATAATCCAGAGATAATAATTAAAGGATTAAAATACATGCTTGATATAACTAAAGCTGATAAAGCTTATATAGCTGTAAAGCCAAAGTACAAAAAAGCCATAATGGCGTTAGGAAAAGCTTGTAAGAATGAAGCAAACATAGAATTAAAATATTTACCAGATATGTACCCAGCTGGTGACGAGAGGGTTATAATAAGAGAATTATTAGGAATAACTCTTGTTCCAGGACAACTTCCAATAGAAGCGAAAACTGTAGTTTCTAATGTTGAAACTATAAAACGTATAGTCGAAGCTATAGAAGAAAGAAAACCTTTTATAACTAAAGACATAACTGTTGGAGGAAGAGTAAAAGGTGCAGAGAACAAAGGCAAAGTATTTATGGATGTTCCTATAGGAATGCCTATAATAACATATATAGAAAAATGTGGAGGATTCATTGCACCATATGGAGAAATAGTACTTGGAGGTCCTTTCACTGGAAGACACGGTGAAGAAGAAAGTCCAGTTACTAAAACTTTAGGTGGAATATTAGTATCTATGCCACTTCCACAAGAAAGCAAGAAATTAGGAATAATAGCTTGCGAGTGTGGAGCACAAGAAGATAGACTAAAACAAATTGCATCTTTAATGGGTGCTGAAGTTGTAGCAGAAGAAAAATGTAAGAGAATGACTGAGGTAAATGGTAGATTTAGATGTGATTTACCAGGTATATGCCCAGGTCAAGCAGAAAAAGTGCTTAAGTTAAAGAGTCAAGGAGCTGAAGCTGTATTAATAGGTAACTGCGAGGACTGAACAAACACAGTTATGCAAGTGGCGCCTAGGTTAGGTTTGCCTGTATACCATAGTACAGACCATGTATTAAGAGCTTCGGGACATAGATTATATAGAAGAAAAAAATAATGCTAGGAGGTATTAGAAAATGTCAATAACTGTAGAAACAGCTAAAGCTCATGCTAAAGATCCAGCGGTATGCTGCTGTAGATTTGAAGCTGGGACTGTACTAGAACCATCAAATTTAGAAGATCCAGCAATATTCGCTGACTTAGAGGATTCAGGATTATTAACAATAGCAGATGATTGTTTAACAATAGAGCAAGTTTTAGGAGCTAAACTATTAAAAACTTTAGATGCTTTAACTCCAATAACTGCTGACTGTGTAGAAGGTGTAGTAGCAGTAGCTGAAGAGGCTAAAGAAGAAGTTAAGGAAGAAGTTAAAGAAGTAGCACCAGTTGCTTCAGTAGCTCCAGTATCTCAAATAGCTCCAGTAAATGGACAAACTATAAAGATACATATAGGTGAAGGTAGAGATATAAACTTAGAAATACCTTTAAATGTAGCTCAAGGAATGGGTGTAGCACCAGTTGCTCCTGTAGCTGTAGCAGAAAATGCAGAAGCTGTAGAAGTTAAAGCTGAGCCAGTTCAAGAAGCTAAAGCAATGAGAAGCTTAACTAAAAAACATTTTAAAATAGAAAAAGTAGTTTTCGCTGAAGAAACTAAAATAGATGGAACTACTTTATACTTAAGAACTCCAGAAGAATTAACTAAAGAAGCTGTAAATTCAGAAGAATTAGTTGTTGATATGAAGTTAGAAATAATAACTCCAGCTGAATACAACAAATACAGTGAAACTATAATGGATGTTCAACCTATAGCTGCTAAAGAAGAAGGAGAAATAGGAGAAGGTGTAACAAGAGTTATAGACGGAGTTATAATGATGGTAACTGGTACTGATGAAAACGGAGTTCAAATAGGTGAATTCGGTTCTTCAGAAGGTGTATTAGAAACTAACATAATGTGGGGAAGACCAGGTGCTCCTGATAAAGGTGATATATTCATCAAAACTCAAGTAACAGTTAAAGCTGGTACTAACATGGAAAGACCAGGACCATTAGCTGCTCACTGTGCATCTGATTATATAACTCAAGAAATAAGAGAAGCATTAAAGAACGCTGAAGAGTCTTTAGTAGTTGATACTGAAGAATTAACTCAATATAGAAGACCTGGTAAGAAAAAGGTTGTTGTAGTTAAAGAGATAATGGGACAAGGGGCAATGCATGATAACTTAATATTACCTGTTGAGCCAGTTGGAACATTAGGAGCTAAACCAAACGTTGACTTAGGAAACGTTCCAGTAGTATTATCTCCACTTGAAGTATTAGATGGTGGTATACATGCATTAACTTGTATAGGACCTGCATCTAAAGAAAACTCTAGACATTACTGGAGAGAGCCATTAGTAATAGAAGCTATGCATGATGAAGAAATAGATTTAGTAGGTGTTATATTTGTAGGATCTCCACAAGTAAATGCTGAGAAATTCTATGTATCTAAGAGATTAGGTATGATGATAGAAGCTATGGGTGTTGATGGTGCTATAGTAACAACTGAAGGATTCGGAAACAACCATATAGATTTCGCTTCTCATATAGAGCAAATAGGTAAGAGAGATGTAGCTGTAGTAGGTGTAAGTTTCTCTGCTGTTCAAGGTGCTCTAGTTGTTGGTAATGAATACATGAAATACATGATAGACAACAACAAGTCTAAACAAGGTATAGAAAATGAAGTATTATCAAACAATACATTATGCCCAGAAGATGCTGTAAGATCTTTAGCAATGTTAAAGACAGTAATGGGTGGAGAAGAAGTTAAAGCTGCTGAGAGAAAATGGAATGCTAACGTTAAATTAAATAACGTTGAATTAATAGAAAAAGAAACTGGTAAGAAGTTAGAACTTGTTGAAAACGAGCAAACTTTACCAATGAGTGAAAAAAGAAAGAATATATACGAAAAAGACGCTAAATAGTAAAAGACGTTAATAGGTTATGGAAGGATGAAATATTATGGATAGATTAAAATATATATCAACTGAAAGAATGTATGAAGGAGTTATAGTAGATATCACTGACGGTGGAGTTACTATAGACTTAAAAGGCAGATTAGGCCAATTTAAAATACCGAAAAGAATGCTTATAACTGATTATGAGCTTAAGCTTGGTCTTGAGGTTGGGTTTATGTTAAGTTATCCAGAAGTACTAAGTCCGGAACCTAATCAAAAGTATGTAGATATAATCGAAAGAAATAAAAAAAATAAAGAAGAATTAGAGAAATAGAAGGGAGAGAAAAACTATGAGCCTTACAACAATAAAAGGACTTCAATCTGAAATATTTGTACCAATAACACCTCCTCCTGTTTGGACTCCTGTAACTAAAGAACTAAAGGATATGACTATAGCTTTAGCTACAGCGTCAGGTGTACATTTAAAAGCTGATAAGAGATTCAACCTAGCAGGTGACTTTACATTTAGAGAAATACCAGACACAGCAACTACTGATGAGATGATGGTATCTCACGGAGGATATGATAACGCTGATGTTAATAAAGATATAAACTGTATGTTCCCTATAGACAGACTACATGAATTAGCTAAAGAAGGATTTATAAAATCTGTAGCTCCAGTTCATATAGGATTCATGGGTGGTGGTGGAGACCAAACTAAATTCACTGAAGAAACTGGTCCTGAAATCGCTAAAAGATTAAAAGATGAGGGAGTAGACGGTGTAGTTCTAACAGCTGGCTGAGGTACTTGCCATAGAACTGCCGTGATCGTGCAGAGAGCAATAGAAGAAGCTGGTATACCAACTATAATAATAGCAGCTCTTCCTCCAGTAGTTAGACAAAACGGAACTCCAAGAGCAGTTGCTCCACTAGTTCCAATGGGTGCTAATGCTGGTGAACCAAACAATAAAGAAATGCAAATGCATATATTAAGAGATACTTTAGAGCAATTAATAGCTATACCATCTGCTGGTAAGATAATTCAATTACCATACGAGTATGTAGCTCAAGTATAATAGATAACACAGCCCTTCCCTAGCAATAGAGAAGGGCTTATATAAAAAGGTGATATAAATGGAAGAGAAAATACTTAGACGTTTGGTAATTAAACCATTTCATATAAATAATGTTGAATTCAATGAAAAGTTCTCAATAAAAAAAGGTACACTATCCATAAACAATGACTACATAAATGAAATTAAAAATTCACATGAATTAATAACGGACATAAAATTAGATATAATCAAACCAGGAGATTATAACAAGGAAATTAATACTATCATGGATATAATCCCTATATCTACTAAAGTTTTAGGTAGATTAGGTGAAGGAATAACACACACTTTAACAGGTGTTTATGTTATGCTTACTGGTGTTGATGAAGATGGAAGACAAATGCATGAATTTGGATCTTCAGAAGGTATACTTTCTGAGCAAATGGTGTTTGGAAGATATGGTACTCCATCTACTAATGATTACATAATTCATTTTGATGTTACAGTTAAAGGTGGGTTGCCATATGAGAGAAAACTTCCGATGATGACATTTAAGGCATGTGATACTTTTATACAAGGTATAAGAAATGTTTTAAAACAGCAAGACGGAAGAGATGCTACAGAAATTCGTGAATATTTTGACAAAATTAGACCTGACGCTAAAAAAGTTGTAATAGTAAAACAAATAGCAGGTCAGGGTGCAATGTATGACAATCAATTATTTTCTCATGAACCAAGTGGTTTAGAGGGAGGTACATCCATTATTGATATGGGAAATGTACCGATGATAATATCACCTAATGAATACAGAGATGGCGCCTTGAGAGCTATGACTTAATGAGGTGAGATAATGGGTATAGGACCATCAACTAAAGAAACATCATTACATCACTTTAGAGATCCGCTTCTTGATATAGTTAGTAATGACAAAGACATAGATCTTCTGGGGATAGTAGTAGTAGGAACACCTCAGGACAACAAAGAAAAAGAATTTGTTGGACAAAGAACAGCTGCATGGCTAGAAGCTATGAGAGCAGATGGTGTTATAATTTCATGTGATGGGTGGGGAAACTCACACGTAGATTATGCTAATACTATTGAAGAAATAGGAAAAAGAGAGATCCCGGTAGTTGGACTTACATTTAATGGAACACAAGCTAAGTTTGTAGTTACAAATAAATATATGGACACAATAGTAGATTTTAATAAATCAGACAAGGGGATAGAAACAGAAGTTGTCGGAGAGAACACTGTAAGCGAGTTAGACGCAAAAAAATCATTAGCCTTATTAAAATTAAAAATGCAAAGAAATAATAAAAAATAATAATAATATAGGGGGCCGTAAAATGAAATTTTCAAGAAGTATACAAGCGATAGATTCTCATACAATGGGAGAACCAACAAGAATAGTAACAGGTGGAATACCTAATATAAAAGGAAAGACTATGGCTGAGAAAAAAGCGTTTTTAGAAAATAATCTAGATCACTTAAGAACAGCTATAATGTTAGAGCCAAGAGGACATAATGATATGTTCGGTTCTATAATAACTCAACCTTGCAACGATGAAGCAGATTTCGGAATAATCTTCATGGATGGTGGAGGATACCTAAACATGTGTGGACATGGTTCAATAGGAGCTGTAACAGCTGCAATTGAAACTGGTATGGTAGAAATGAAAGAGCCTACAACTCATGTAGTTATGGATACTCCAGCAGGAATAGTAAGAGCAGATGCTAAAGTTGAAAATGGAAGAGTTCAAGAAGTTTCTATAGTAAACGTACCTGCATTCTTATACAAAAAAGATGTACAAATAGAAATGCCTGAAATAGGAACTGTAACTTTCGATATATCTTTCGGAGGAAGTTTCTTTGCTATAGTTAAAGCTAGTGAGTTAGGATTAAAAGTTGAGCCAAAGAATGCTCAAAAACTAACTGAAATAGGTTTAAAAATGAGAGATATAATAAACGAAACTATAGAAATACAACATCCAGAGTTACCTCATATAAAAACTGTTGACTTAGTTGAAATATATGACGATCCAACTCATCCAGAAGCTACTTACAAAAACGTAGTTATATTTGGACAAGGACAAGTAGATAGATCTCCATGTGGAACAGGAACAAGTGCTAAGCTTGCAACTTTATACTCTAAAGGAGAATTAAAAGAAGGCGAATTATTCGTATATGAAAGTATATTAGGAACTCTATTCAAAGGAAGAATAGTTGGTGTTGATAAAGTAGCTGATTATGAAGCAATAATACCTGAAATAACAGGAGCTGCGTATATAACAGGATTCAACCATTTCGTAATAGATGATAATGATCCAGTAAAATATGGATTTATACTAAAATAATATGTAAAAAAAAACAGTATAAATTCTAATTAAAATATGATTAAATACTACTAGTAGTATTTAATCATATTTCTATGTAAGACACTTTTTAGTAAAATCATTAGGAGGAATTATTTGAGATGTTAAATTTAATAAGAGTATTATTAGCAGCTTTTGTTTCATTATTCGGTTTTAACTTCATCAAGGACTTATCAAAAGCTAAATCATCTAACGGATTTGAAGATGTACCAGCTTGGAAGCCTTTAGCTACAGGTTTTGTAACAGACTTCTTTGACACTTTAGGAATAGGGTCATTTGCGCCAACAGTAGCAATGATGAATGCTCTAAAAATTAATATACCTGACAAGTTAATACCAGGTACGCTAAACGTATGTCATACAATACCAGTTGTATTTGAAGCATTTATATTCACGACAGTTATAAAAGTTGATTCAATAACTTTAATAAGTTTATTAGGAGCAGCAGTTGTAGGCTCTTATGTAGGTGCTGGAATTATATCTAAGATGGATGAAAGAAAAATCCAAATAGTTATGGGATTCGCACTAGTTGTAACAGCTATATTAATGTTATTAGCTCAATTAGGATTAATGCCTGGCGGAGGAAACGCAACAGGATTAACTGGGGCTAAGCTTGTTATAGGGGTAGTAGGTAACTTTATATTAGGAGCATTAATGACTGCTGGAGTTGGACTATATTCTCCTTGTATGGCAATGGTTTATTTCTTAGGAATGTCACCAACTGTAGCATTCCCTATTATGATGGGATCTTGCGCTTTATTAATGCCAACAGCAAGTGTTAAATTTATAAAAGAAGGAACATATGCTAAGAAAACTTCTTTATTCATAACAATAGGTGGAGTTATAGGGGTATTTATAGCTGCTAACTTTGTTAGCTCAATGCCTATGGATATATTAAGATGGGTAGTAATAATTGTAATAGCATATACTTCAGTAACTATGTTAAAAAAGGCATTTACTAAGCAAACAGCTTAATAAATTTAATAAGATAAGACTATACCGTATTTAAAAATACGGTATATTTTTTATTTTTTGAAATTTAAAGCCTTTAATCAAATTTATTTTATTAAAGGTGTAATAAAAATGGCCATGCAGAAATATATTTATTATATAGATTTTAAGATAAAATATGGTTTAACAATTGTGGGGGGAATAAAATGATAAATTTAAAAGAAGATACTAACATAGTAAATTTAAGAGGAGAACTTGAAGAGGAATTGACATTTAGCCATGAAATATTTGGGGAAAAATTTTATAGTGCAAGGATAAGAATACATAGATTAAGTGATACATATGATGTTTTACCTATAACTATATCAGAAAGATTATTAGAAGAAGTAAATTTAAATGAAAATAACTTAGTTGACCTAGTTGGTCAGTTAAGATCTTATAATAAAAATATAGATAATAAAAATAAATTAGTTCTCACTGTATTTGCAAGAGAAATAAAAGTTGTTGATGGAGAAGCTAAAGATCCAAACAATATTTTCCTTGATGGATATATATGTAAAGATCCAATATACAGAAAAACTCCATTAGGAAGAGAAATAGCAGACTTACTAGTTGCTATAAATAGACCATATAATAAATCTGATTACATACCATCAATAGTATGGGGTAGAAATGCGAAATTTGCAAAAAATCTGAAAGTTGGAGATAGAATCCAAATGTGGGGTAGAGTGCAAAGTAGAGACTATGAAAAGAAACTTGAAAATGGAGAAATAGAGAAAAGAGTTGCATATGAAGTCTCTATTTCTAAAATAAAAAAATTGGATGAAAATAATATAAATTAATATAGAAAGTCAAGGAAAACATTATTAAAAAAATAATTTTAAAATACTTTAAAATGGTTATTGAATAGTTGCTTGGGATTTATTATAATCTATTCTATGATGTAAAAAATGATAATAAATCCAAAAGAGGGGGAGCACTGTGAAAAGCGTAGTACAATGGAATTATGAAGCAAATTATTTTGCACAGGATACCGTAGAAGATATATTAAATGTAATTAAATATGAAATGGGAGAAAGAATCCTATTGGTAGGAAATATAGGTACCCTAGGCAAGAGGTTAAGGATGCTTGGAGCCAATGTAACTATACTTGAAGATAGTGCATACCAAGATATCTGCTATTCATTAATTCATAATGAAAACTGCAGTGTTGTTAAAGGTTGTTTAGAATTATTACCATTTGAAGATGGATTTTTCGATAAAGTAATAGTACTAAATCAATTTAATTACACTCATAACCAAAAGAAAGCATTGAAAGAAATTTATAGAGTGTTAAAATTAAGAGGAGAGGTTGTATTACAAGACTCTAATCTACACAAATTTAAAGTTAAACTTAAGAAGTTTAAGCATAGAGTATGTGGAGAACGTATAAAATACTACTACCCACATGAACTTATAAAGACATTAGAACATTCAAAATTTAAAGGAATATTAGAAAATAAAGACTGTGAAAAGTATATTTATATAGGAATGAAGAATGATTAAAAAGACTGGGGTTAAACCTAGTCTTTTCTTGTAGGAGGAAATTTTATGAAAATACATTATAATGTGATAATTATCTGTATGTTGTTTGTAATCTTAGTATCAATACAGTATACTTTAAATAAAATATACAAAACTCTCAATGAAATTAAAGTACTGATGTACAAAGATAAACTAAGGGATGGGAAGTATGATTAATTTAAACTTTATAAGAAAAGATATACAAAACATAGCAGAAGCTATATCGTCTGTTTTAGAAATTGATGTAACCATAGTAGATTCGAGTTTAGTTAGAATAGCGGGTACCGGAACTTATTTTCATAAAATAGGACAACAATTAGAAGAATACTCAGCATTTAAATATTCTTTAACTACTAAAAAAGAATTAATAATAGAAGATCCAAAGAGCAATGAGATATGCAATGAATGTTATACTCGTGAAGTTTGTAAGGAGTTTGCAGAGGTATGTTGCCCTATAGTATATGATGATAAGTCTTATGGTGTAATTGGGCTTATAGCTTTTACTAAAGAGCAAGCCGATGTAATTAAATTTAGAAAAGATGATTTAATGAACTTCTTGCATAAAATGGCAGATTTAATATCAAGTAAGTTAAAAGCAGAAATAAAAACTTATGAGGTAGAGTTAGAAAAGAAAAAGCTAAAAACATTATTAGATAATATGGATAAAGCAGTTGTGTCATTAGATAAAGATGCGAATATAGAAAAGTACAATTTGAAATTCAAAGAAATTTTTGAAGTTAAAGGTAATATAATAGGAAGTTTTATAGGCGATGTATTAAACTTTGCTAAAGACAATAATTTCAATGATATAAATAATGATAAATCTTGTAGTTTTACATATAGAGGAGCAAAGAAGGAATTTAAAGGGATATATAATATAAAGCCTATCATTTTAAATGAAGAATTAAAAGGATATGTATTGGATTTTATAGATAAAGTAGATGCTATAAAAAACTATAACAAGATAAGTAATGATCATAAGATATATTTAGAAAATATAATAGGAAGCAGCTATGCCATAAATAAATCAAAAGAAGAAGCGTTGATGGCATCTAAAACTAATTCTACAGTTTTAATAACTGGAGAGAGTGGTACAGGAAAAGAACTATTTGCAAGAGCTATACATAATCACAGTTGTAGATCAGGAAATCCTTTTATAGCTATAAACTGTGCAGCTATTCCAGATAACTTACTAGAAAGTGAATTATTTGGATATGAAGAAGGTGCATTTACAGGAGCTAAAAAAGGTGGAAGCTTAGGTAAATTTGAATTAGCTGATAAAGGTAGCATTTTTCTTGATGAAATAGGTGATATGAGTTTACATTTACAAGCAAAACTACTTAGAGTATTGCAAGAAAAAGAAGTTGATAAAATAGGGGCTAAACACAATGTATCAATTGATGTAAGAATAATAGCGGCTACTAATAAAGACTTAGAGCACATGGTCAGAAAAGGCACATTTAGAGAGGATTTATACTATAGACTAAACGTTATACCCGTAGTTCTTCCAACTTTAAGACAAAGAAAAAATGATATACACTTACTAATTGAATATATGATGAAAGAATATTCTAATAAGCTAGATAAAAATGTACAAGATATAGATTTACAAGCATTAGAATATTTATGTGAATATAGTTGGCCAGGAAACATTAGAGAACTACAAAATGTTATAGAATATAGTGTTAATAGATGTGAAGGTAAGATTATAACATTAGATAATTTACCTAATAGAATAAAACGTGCAAATTCAAATGAAGATCAAATTATAGAGTCTAATGAAAACATAAAAACTTTAGACGAGCTTGAAAAGAAAGAAATAATAAAAGCATTAGAAAAATATAAAGATTATAAAAAAGATAAGGATTTAGCTGCAAAAGCTTTAGGGATATCTAGAGCTACCTTATATAGAAAAATAGAAAGATATAAAATAGTCTCAAAATGATACTTAATCTCATTTTGAGACTATTTTTTTTCGAAATGAGATTGGAATGATAAAAAATTATTTTTGTAAAATGTAAATAAAGCGATTTCAAGGGTTTGAAAAATAATAAAAGTTGGCATAGTTCTTGCTTTATAAATAAGACATAAATATTATAGCTATCAGGAGGAAAACACAATGAAAAATTTACAAACAAAATTAGTTAATATATTAAATGCAGAAGTTAAACCAGCTTTAGGTTGTACAGAACCAGTAGCAGTAGCATTAGCTTGTGCTAAAGCAAAAGAAACTTTAGGTGAAGAAGTAGTAAAATGTACAATAGGTCTTAGTCCTAACGTATACAAAAATGGTATGTGTGTAGGTATACCAGGAACTGAAAGATTAGGATTAAAAATATCTGCAGCAATGGGACTTATAGGTGGAAAATCAGAAAACGGATTAAGAGTTTTAGAAACATTAACAAAAGAAGATGTTAAAGTTGCAGAAGACTTCATGGATAACAACGATATAAACATATCACCAATAGATACAGAAGAAAAAGTTTATATAGAAGTTGAATTAGAAGGTAAAAACAACACTGCTAAAGTTGTTATAAGAACTAAACATGACAACATAGTATTTGTTGAAAAAAATGAAGATGTATTAGTAAGTGAAGAAGTAGTTGAAGTTGCAACTACAGCAGAACCTAAAGAAAATATATTAGATACTATAACAATAAAAGAAATAGTAGAAGCTATGGAAACTGTAGATTTTGAAGACATAAAATTCTTATTAGATGGAATAACTATGAATGAAGAGATAGCTAAGTACGGATTAAATGAAAAAGTAGGAGTAGGAGTAGGATTCGGTATAAAGAAATCTATTGAATCAGGATTATTAGGTGATGACTTAATGAACTACACAATGATGATAACAGCAGCTGCATCAGATGCAAGAATGGCTGGAGTTAAATTACCAGTTATGAGTTCTAACGGAAGTGGAAACCACGGTATAACTGCTATACTTCCAATAGTTGCATACAACGATAAATTCCCTCAAAGCGAAGAGAAATTAGCTAGATCATTAGCAATATCTCACTTATTAACTGCATACGTTAAAAACTACACAGGAAGATTATCTGCAGTATGTGGATGTGGAGTTGCAGCAAGTATAGGAGCTACATCAGGATTATCTTGGTTAATGGGATGTAATGAAACTCAAATAGAAGGTGCTATAGAAAATATGGTAGCTAACTTAAGTGGTATGATATGTGATGGAGCTAAAGCTGGATGTGCATTAAAACTTGCATCAGCAGCATCAGCAGCAGTACAAAGTGCTATAATAGCTAAACAAGACTGTATAGTACCTCCAATGAACGGAATAGTAGGAACTGGAGCAGAGCAAAGTATACAAAACCTAGGAAGAGTAAGTGATAAAGGAATGACTACAACTGACAAGGTTATAATAAGAGTAATGGACGACATGAATAAAGCTAACTAATATTGTATTTACCCCGTTGCAAAATTGGTAAATCTCCTATAAAATAGATATACTATAACATTTCGGAGGTTGTAACATGGATATAGAAACTAAAAAATGGGAAGTATTATGCTCAGAAGAACAAATACAAGAAAGATTAAAAGAATTAGGAGCACAAATATCTAAAGATTATGAAGGAAAGAAATTAATGGTAATATCACTATTAAAAGGAAGCTTCATATTCTGCGCAGACTTAGTAAGAAACATAACAGTACCTGTTAAAATCGGATTTATGACTACTTCAAGCTACGGGCATGGAGAAAGCAGTACTGGTCAAGTTAACATGGTAGCAGATATAAGTGATGATATAGAAGGATATGATGTTTTAGTTGTAGATGATATAACAGATACAGCTCTTACAATGAACTTTGTTATGGGTCACTTAAAAACTAAGAACCCTGCTAGTATAAAATGTTGTGTTCTTTTAGATAAACCAAGCAGAAGAAAAGTGGAATTAGTTCCTAACTACTGTGGATTTGAAATAGAAGATAAATTTGTTGTAGGATACGGATTAAACTTCGGAGACTACTACAGAAACATACCTTACGTATTTAACGTTACTGACGAAGATAGATAATAAAAAGATTGGGATTTTCCCAATCTTTTTTTATGCTTAAATAAATTATATTAAACAAGGCATTAATAACAATAGTTTAAAAAAACTTAGGCACTAATAGCAATACAAAGCGCATATATATTGGGTATAATAAAAATATATAAATTGATAATAAAGGAGATTTGTATGGAAAATATATGTAATATAAAAGAGTGCATGAAAAATAATAGAAAAGAATTACATGTACTAGCTGAAATAGGAAATCAAGAGTTTAAAACTAGTAAATATATAAAAGATTATTTAAATAATATAGGTGTAGAATATGAAGAAATGTTGGACACTGCTGTAGTTGGAATTATAAAAGGGAAAAATCCTAAAAAAACTATAGCTTTTAGATCGGATATGGATGCTCTTACATTAGGGGAAAAAGCTATGCACTTATGTGGTCATGATGGACATATGAGTATATTACTTGGATTAGTAACATACTTAAATGAAAATAGAGAAAACCTGATGGATAATATTGTATTTATATTCCAACCAGCAGAAGAAGGGCCAGGAGGAGCTAAACCATTAATCAACGCAGGTATAGTAGAAAAGTATAAAATAGATGAAATATATGGTCTTCATATATATCCAGAAATACCTGAAGGTTATGTAGGGACTAGACCAAATTACTTCTTAGCTCAGGTTGGAGAATTAGACATAGATATTATTGCTAAAAGTGGTCATGGAGCTATGCCTCAAAATGGAATAGATGGAATAGTTTTAGCTTCTAGCTTTATTAGTAGCTTACAAACAATAGTATCAAGAAATATAAGTCCACTTGACAATGCCGTACTTACTATAGGTAAGATGCATGGAGGGACTAGAAGAAATATAATAGCTGAAAATATTAGAATAGAAGGTACTATAAGAGCTTTTAAACCAGAGGTATATGAAACTATTAAAGAAAGAATTAGAGAACTAGCAAAAGGATATGAAGTGGCTTATAACTGTAAGATAGAAGTAGAAATAAGAGATGACTATCCAGCTGTTAATAATAATGAAGTTTTATTTGAAGAGTTTGAACAGGCTATAGGAAGCGATAAACTTATCAAACTAGAACCTATAATGATATCAGAAGATTTTTCTTACTATCAACAAGTTCTTCCAGGCTTATTCTTCATGCTAGGTGCAAGAAATGAAGAAAAAGGATTTGTAAATGGACTTCATAGTTTAAACTTTAATTTTGATGAAAATATATTAGGAAATGCATTAGATGTATATATCAAATTATTAAAATATAAAAAATCAATATTATAATACTAAATCACTCCTCAATTTTGTATAAATTTTGTCCATATGACAAAAATATAAAATAAAGGAGTGATTTTTATGAATTATAAAGATATTGATATAAATAAACCAAGAGAGAAAAGCGCAACTAAGAAAAAGAAAATATTGACAGATGATGATATAATGAAATATGAGATAGCATCAGAACTTGGTCTAATGGATAAGGTTTCTGAGCTTGGTTGGGGAGGTTTAACAGCCAAAGAAGCAGGGCGTATAGGTGGTACGTTAACATCTCGTAAAAAGAAAAAGAAAAAAATGGAAAAGGAAGAAAATAAAGACGATGGATCAGTATAGAGATTTTGCATTTGTATATGATGAACTTATGAATGATGTTGATTATGACAAATGGGTTAAATATATAGAAGATATAATAGACAACGAAAATGTAAAAGTTAAAAATATACTAGAATTAGCATGTGGAACAGGAAATATAACTATTCCTTTAGCTAAAAAAGAATACGATATAGCTGGAATTGATATATCTGCAGAAATGTTAGGTGTAGCTAGAGAAAAAGCTGAAAAACAAGGAATAGAGCTTGTATTATTACAACAAGATATAGCTGAACTTGATTTTGATATAACAGGTTTAGATTGTGTTTTATGTGCTTGTGATGGATTCAACTATATAACTTATGATGATGATTTACAAAATGTTTTTGATACAACACATGAGTTATTAAAAGAAAATGGAATATTCATATTTGACATAAGTTCATATTATAAATTAGCCAATATATTAGGTGGTAATATATATGGTGAAAATAGAGAAGATGTATCTTATTTATGGCAAAATTATTTTGATGCAGAAGAAAACTTATTAGAAATGGAATTAGCATTTTTCATAAAAGGTGAAGATGGAAGATATGATAAGTTTGAAGAGGTACATCAGCAAAGAGCATATACAGAAGATGAAATAGTAGAAATGCTTCAAGAATCAGGTTTTAAAGATGTAAAAGTGTATGGAGACTTTACATTCAATAAACCAAGGGATGATTCGGAAAGAGTATTTTTTGTTTGCAAAAAATAGACAGAAAGTTTTAACGTGATTGGAGGAAAATATTATGAAGGATTATGTTTTAAGATCAACGGCTGGAGATGGTCAGGTAAGAGCTTTTGTTGCAACTACTAGAAATATGGTAGAAAGAGCTAGAGATCTTCATAAGACAAGTAAAGTTGCTACAGCTGCTTTAGGAAGAACATTAACAGCAACATCTATGATGGGTCTTATGATGAAAAACGATGGAGATAAAATAACAGTTATAATAAAAGGTGGCGGACCTATAGGAAGTATATTAGCTACAGCTAACTCTAAGGGGATAGTAAAAGGGTACGTTGATAACCCAAATGTTGTAGTAGAAGATTATGAAAATGGTAAGTTAAATGTTGCAGCTGCTGTTGGAAGTGAAGGAACAGTAAGAGTAACAAAAGACTTAGGATTAAGAGAACCTTATAATGGGTCATATCCTATGGTTAGCGGAGAAATAGCCCAAGATTTAACATATTATTTCGCACTATCAGAACAAACTCCATCAGTAGTAGCACTAGGAGTATTGACAAAAGAAGAAGAAGTTGAATATGCAGGTGGATTTATAGTTCAATTAATGCCAGATGCAACTGAAGAAACTATATCAAAATTAGAGTCTAACGTTGCTAACTTAGATTCTATGACAAATATGTTAAAAGAAGGAAAAACTCCTGAAGATATACTTAATATAGTACTTGATGGATTAAATCCTCAAATTCTAGATAAGTGTGATGTTGGATTTGAGTGTGAATGCTCTAAAGAAAGAGTTGAAGGAGTTTTAATATCTATAGGACAACATCAATTAGCTGAAATGATAGAAGAAGATAAAAAAGCTGAAATAGGATGTCAATTCTGTAACTCAAAATACATGTTTGATGAAGATGAATTAAAAGCTATATTAGATAAAATGAACAAGTAATGAAATAATAAATAAAACCCTTTTGCATAAGAGTCATACCAAGTGGTAGAATATATTTATGCGGAAGGGTTTTTTTGGATTGAAAAAATAAAAGCGGGGTGAAAAAATTTGAACTTTAACAACAGGCTAGAATTAACTCAATCTCAAAAGCTGGTGATGACTACACAGCTAAAACAGTCATTAGCAATACTCAATATGAGTAAAGTTGAATTAGAAGAAGAAATAAGAAAAGAATCAGAGGAAAATCCCTTATTAGATATAGAACGAAAAGAAGAAATAGACTGGGAAGCTTATGTGAAAAATATGGACACCGGATATAAAAGAGAAGTAAATTATAATCCAGATAATGATTTGAATTTAGAAAATATGATAAAAGAAGATGTTAATTTATACGAACACTTAAGTCTTCAAATAGGATTATATAAAATTAGCGACTTAGAAAAAGAAGTTTGTAATTACATAATTGATAGCTTAGATGAAGATGGATATCTAAGATTTTCAGAAGAAATAATGTTGAATGAGTTAAAAGAGTTAAATGTAGATGAAGATACATTTTTAGAGTGTTTAGAAAAAGTTCAGCAGCTAGATCCTATAGGAGTTGGGGCTAGAGATTTAGTTGAATGTCTAATCTTACAAATTGAAAATTCAGGAGAATATGATGAAGATTTAATAAACATAATCAAAGAAGATTTGGACTTAATAGCTTCTAATAAAGTTAAGGAAATAAGCAAAAAACATAAGATTCCGATGCAAAGATGTGTTAATTTAGTTCATAAAATCAAGTCATTGGATCCTAGACCTGGGAGATTATGTTGCAGTGAGAAAACGGTATACGTGCAACCTGATGTTATAGTTGAAAAAATTGATAATGAGTTTATAGTTTATAAAAATGAAAAAGATTCTTATATGTTAAAGATTAATAATTTTTATAAAGAAGTACTTAGAAACACATCATCAGATAATGATGCTAAAGAATTTATAAAATCAAAATTAAATTCTGCTACTAGCTTAGTAAAAAATATACAAAGTAGAAATAATACAATACTTAAAATTGCAGAAACAATAGTTTCTTGCCAAGAAGAATTTTTTAATAAAGGACCACAATTTATAAAACCACTAAAATTAAAAGATATAGCTCACATAATTGACTGCCATGAATCTACAGTAAGTAGAGGCGTAAATGGAAAATATATGTTAACTCCATTTGGAGTATACGAATTTAAATACTTCTTTAGTAGTGCCATCGAAACACAAAATGATGAAATGGCATCTAGCACCAGCATAAAAAAAATAATAAAGGAAACAATAAAGTCTGAAAATAAGAAGAAACCGTTAAGTGATGAGCAACTATCTAAAATTTTAAAGGAAAGCGGAATTTCAGTAGCTAGACGTACTGTAGCCAAGTACAGAGAAGAGTTAAAGATACCTTCATCTAGTAAAAGAAAAGAGTATTAAAATAATTAAATATAAAAAAATTTTAAAAACTATTGAAATTAATAAGGATTTCCTATAAAATAAAATTAACTTGTGGGACTAAAATATGAACAAGGGACACAGAATGTCCCTGAGATAAGAATTATATTGAAGGAGTAACTTTTAATGAATGACTTAATTAATATACAAAAGAAACTAATTCCACAGGTAATAGAAATCATGGAAAGAAGATATTCTATATTAAGACAGATATCTTTAAGTGAACCAATAGGAAGACGTACATTATCAAATATGCTAGAGATTAGCGAAAGAATAGTTAGATCAGAGACAGAAGTCTTAAAAGAACAAAATCTAATAAATGTAGCCGTTTCAGGAATGACGGTGACAGAAGAAGGATTAGAACTTTTAGATCAACTAAAAGATATTATGAATGATGTTATGGGTCTTTCACAGCTACAACATAAAGTTAAAGAGAAATTAGGAATTAAAAAAGTTATAATTGTTCCTGGTGACTTTGAAAAGAATGAGAGTTTATTAAAAGATGTAGCAAAACAAGGTGCTGAATACTTCTTAAGTATACTAAAAGACAATAGTGTCGTAGCAGTAACAGGTGGAAGTACTATGCTAGAGTTTGCTAATAGTTTAAAAAGCGACAAAAAATACAATCAAACGACTATAGTTCCTGCTAGAGGAGGAGTCGGAAAAGATGTAGAAACTCAATCTAATAACATAGTAGCTATATTAGGAAAAAAATTAGGAGCACATTACAAATTACTTCATGTACCAGATGAACTAGGTGTAGAAGCAATGAAAACGCTTAGTCTAGAACCAGAAATACACAAAACATTAAATTTTGTTTTAAACACAGATATACTTGTATTTGGAATTGGAAGAGCCGATGAAATGGCTACAAGAAGAAAATTACCAAAAGAGCAAGTTAAAGAAATTTTATCTAAAGGAGCTGTAGGTGAAGCATTTGGATATTATTTCAACAAAAATGGTGAAATAGTATATGAATTAAATACTGTAGGAATAAAATTAGAAACATTTAAATCTGTAAAAAACAACATAGCAATATTTGCAGGATCAAGCAAAGCAGAAGCGGTTACTGCAATATCTAAGTTAAATGATAATATGGTCATAATTACAGATGAACAAAGTGCTTATAAAATATTAGAAGTAAATTAGTTAATAACTAGCAAAGCTAGCTAAATATACACACATTTATATTAGGGAGGCAAACATAATGGTTAAAGTAGCAATTAATGGATTTGGAAGAATAGGTAGATTAGCTCTAAGAAGATTAATGGAGCAAACAGATAAATTTGAAGTAGTAGCAATAAATGACTTAACAGACGCTAAGACATTAGCTCACTTATTCAAATATGATTCAGCTCAAGGAAGATTCAACGGTGAAATAGAAGTTAAAGAAGGAGCTTTCGTAGTTAACGGACAAGAAATAAAAGTTACTGCTGAGAGAAACCCTGCAGACTTACCTTGGAAAGAATTAAATGTTGATATAGTATTAGAGTGTACTGGATTCTTCACTTCTCAAGAAAAAGCTGGTCTTCATTTAGAAGCTGGAGCTAAAAAAGTTGTTATATCAGCACCTGCAACAGGAGACTTAAAAACAGTAGTATTTAACGTTAACCATGATATATTAGATGGAAGCGAAACAGTTATATCAGGGGCTTCTTGTACAACTAACTGTTTAGCACCAATGGCTAAAACTTTAAATGATAAATTCGGATTACAAAAAGGATTCATGACTACAATACATGCATACACTAATGACCAAAATACTTTAGATGGTCCTCATGCTAAAGGAGATTTAAGAAGAGCTAGAGCTGCTGCTGCTAACATAGTTCCTAACACTACAGGAGCTGCAAAAGCTATAGGTTTAGTTATACCAGAATTAAAAGGTAAATTAGACGGAGGAGCTCAAAGAGTTCCAGTTATAACTGGTTCTTTAACTGAATTAGTTTGTACATTAGATAAAAAAGTAACTGTAGAAGAAATAAATGCTGAAATGCAAGCTGCTGCTAATGAATCTTTCGGATATACTGAAGAGCCATTAGTATCTTCAGACATAGTAGGAATAGAGTTCGGATCATTATTCGATGCAACTCAAACAAAAGTTATGGAAGTAAACGGAGAGCAATTAGTTAAAGTTGTTTCTTGGTATGACAATGAAATGTCTTATACTTCTCAATTAATAAGAACTTTAGGATACTTCGCTAACTTAGCTAAGTAATTATATACAGGCTTTAAAAAGTCCGGGTTTGTAGTTTAACACTACGGGCTCTGGACTTTTTTACGATTATAGATCGTACTAGACAAAAATTTTGATTATAAATCATCCAAAGTAGGTATATCAGCACTTGTGATAAATAGTAAAGAATTTTTTAATAATGAATTTTTTATAAATGTGACATACTTTATTGGTCATAAAGCATAAATATGATATACTGATTTGTGGAAAACATTTTTTGAGAGGAGATATGACCATGTCAATGCTTAATAAGAAAACTATAGAAGATATAAATGTGTGTGGTAAAAAGGTTTTAGTTAGATGTGACTTCAACGTACCTTTAAAGGATGGGGTTATAACTGATGAAAATAGATTAAACGGAGCTATGCCTACTATAAAATACTTAGTAGACAACGGAGCAAAAGTTATATTATGCTCTCACTTAGGAAAACCAAAAGGTGAAGCTAAGCCAGAATTATCTTTAGCACCAGTAGCTAAAAGATTATCTGAAATGTTAGGCAAAGAAGTAGTATTTGCAGCTGACGAAAACGTTGTAGGGGAAAATGCAAAAACTGCTGTAGAAAAAATGGAAAACGGAGATATAGTATTATTAGAAAATACTAGATATAGAAAAGAAGAAACTAAAAATGAAGAAAACTTCTCTAAAGAGCTAGCTTCATTAGCTGAAATATTTGTAAATGATGCATTCGGAACTGCTCATAGAGCTCACTGTTCAACAGTTGGGGCTGGAGAGTTCTTAAATGAAAAAGTTTGCGGATACTTAATACAAAAAGAATTAAAGTTCTTAGGAGAAGCTGTAGCTAATCCAGTAAGACCTTTCACTGCTATATTAGGAGGAGCAAAAGTTTCTGATAAGATAGCTGTTATAAATGAATTATTAGAAAAAGTAGACAACCTAATAATAGGTGGAGGAATGGCTTACACATTCTTAAAAGCTCAAGGATACCAAATAGGAACTTCATTAGTTGAAGAAGATAAGGTAGAATACGCTAAAGAAATGATGGAAAAAGCAAAAGCTAAAGGTGTTAAATTATTATTACCAGTAGATAATGCTGTTGCTGATAAATTTTCAGATGTTGCTCCAGTTATAACTGAAGATGCAAACATACCAGAAGGATTCATGGGACTAGATATAGGACCAAAAACTATAGAAGAATACGTAAATACAGTAAATGCTTCTAAAACAATAGTATGGAATGGACCTATGGGAGTTTTCGAATTTGAAAACTTTGCAAAAGGAACATTAGCTGTTGCTAAAACTATGGCAGCTTTAGAAAATGCTACAACAGTAATAGGTGGAGGAGACTCTGCTGCAGCTGTTAACCAATTAGGATTTGGAGATAAGATGACTCACGTTTCTACAGGTGGAGGAGCTTCTCTAGAATTCTTAGAAGGTAAAGACTTACCAGGTATATCAGCATTAGACAATAAATAGGCCTTAAATTTTATCAATAATTATATATAGCTTACAGTAGATAAAATTGATTTTATCTACTGTAAGCAAAAAAAGTACTATATTTAATTTATAGTAATGGAGGAAGTAAAAATGAGAAAACCTATAATAGCAGGAAACTGGAAAATGCACAAAACTATAGCAGAAGCTGTAGAGTTTGTTAATGAGATAAAAGGAAAAGTAAATAATACAGATGTAGAGGCAGTTATATGTGCTCCTTTCACTTTATTAAAAGATTTAAAGGAAGCTACAAAAGGAACTCCTATAAAAATAGGTGCTCAAAATATGCACTATGCAGATAATGGAGCATTTACAGGAGAAATATCTGCACCTATGTTAAAAGAATTAGATATAGATTACGTAGTATTAGGACATTCTGAAAGAAGACAATACTTTAATGAAACTAACGAAACAGTTAATAAGAAAGTATTAAAAGCTTTAGAAGCTGGAATAGATCCAATATTATGTATAGGTGAAACTTTAGAAGAAAGAGAAGCAGATAAAACTAAAGATGTTTGTAAAGTGCAAACTGAGAAAGCTTTAGAAAATGTAACTGCAGAATATATGAAAAAAGTAGTTATAGCTTACGAGCCAATATGGGCTATAGGAACTGGAAAAACTGCAACTGCTGAGCAAGCTAACGATGTAATAGCATACGTTAGAGAAGTAGTTAAAGGATTATACGGAGAAGAAATATCAGAAGAAGTAAGAATACAATACGGAGGAAGTGTAAAACCTTCTAATGTATCAGAAATAATGAACCAAACTGATATAGATGGAGCTTTAGTTGGTGGAGCTAGTCTACAACCAGCTGACTTCACAGAACTTGTTAATTTCTAAGGAGTGAAAAAAGACATGAAAAAACCAGTAGCATTAATAATAATGGACGGTTTTGGATGTAGTGAAGTAAAGATAGGAAATGCAGTAGCAAGTGCAAAAACTCCTAACTTAGACAAATTACATGAAAACTACCCTCATACTTTAATACAAGCTAGTGGTCTTGATGTTGGTCTTCCAGATGGACAAATGGGTAACTCAGAAGTTGGTCACACAAACATCGGAGCAGGAAGAATAGTATATCAAGATTTAACTAGAGTTAGTAAGGCAATAGAAGATGGAGAACTTTTCAAAAATGATGTCTTATTAGAAGCAATGAAAAATGGGAAAGAACATTCACTTCATTTAATGGGATTAGTATCTAATGGAGGAGTTCATTCACATATAGACCATTTAAAAGCTTTAATAAAAATGGCTAAAGAAAATGGTGTTGAAAATGTATATGTTCATGCATTCACAGATGGTAGAGACACTGATCCAAAGAGTGCTTTAACATTCATCGAAGATGTTGAAAAATACATGCAAGAAGTAGGAGTGGGGAAATTTGCATCAGTATCTGGTAGATACTATGCTATGGATAGAGATAAAAGATGGGAAAGAATACAACTAGCTTATGAAGCTATGGTTGATGGAAAAGGCGAAACTGCTACTTCTGCAAAAGAAGCAGTAGAAAAAGCTTATAAAGAAAATAAGACTGATGAATTCGTACTACCAACTGTAATAGTTGAAGACGGAAACCCAGTAGGTCTTATAAAAGAAAATGACTCAATAATATTTGGTAACTTTAGACCAGATAGAGCAAGACAAATAACAAGAGCATTAGTTTGCGATGAATTTGTTGGATTTGAGAGACCATGTATGAAAACTTACTTTGTTTGTTTAACTACATATGACATAACTATAAAAAATGTACACGTAGCATTTAAACCACAAAGCTTAGAAAATACATTAGGAGAATATTTAGCTAAAAACGGTAAGACTCAATTAAGAGCTGCTGAAACAGAAAAATATGCTCATGTTACTTTCTTCTTTAATGGTGGAGTTGAAGAACCAAACAAAGGTGAAGATAGATTATTAGTACCATCTCCAAAGGTTGCAACATATGATTTACAACCTGAAATGAGTGCTGATGAATTAACAGAAAAAATGTTAAAAGCTATAGATGAAGATAAATATGACTTTATAGTACTAAACTATGCTAACCCAGATATGGTTGGACATACTGGAGTTATAGAAGCAGCAGTTAAGGCTGTAGAGGAAGTTGATAAATGTGTTGGACAAGTTACAAATAAAGTTTTAGAAAAAGGTGGAGTAGCTTTAATAACAGCTGACCATGGTAATGCAGAATTAATGCAAGATCCAGAAACTAAAACAACTATAACTGCGCACTCAACTAACCCAGTACCATTTATGGTTGTTGGTGATGAATACAAGTCTTCTAAACTTAGAGAAGGTGGAAGATTATCTGATATAGCACCAACTGTACTTGGCATAATGAATTTACAAAAACCAGAAGAAATGACTGGAGATTCATTAATACAAAAGTAATGTAATTTTACAAAAGATTACATTAAATACTATTAATTACCAATATTTATAATATAATATAGATATATATTTAAAACTTTAATATATAAACTTGAAAGGAGACATAATTATGTCATTAATCGATTTAGTATACGCTAGAGAAGTATTAGATTCAAGAGGAAACCCAACTGTAGAGGTTGAAGTAGTATTAGAAAGTGGAGTAACTGGTAGAGCTATAGTTCCATCAGGAGCATCAACAGGAGCTTTCGAAGCAGTTGAGTTAAGAGATGGAGATAAAGGAAGATACTTAGGAAAAGGTGTTGAGAAAGCTGTTGACAACGTTAACGAAATAATAGCACCTGAATTAGAAGGTATGGATGCAACAGACCAACCTGGAATAGATGGATTATTAATAGAATTAGATGGAACTCCAAACAAAGGTAAATTAGGAGCAAACGCTATATTAGGTGTTTCTATGGCTGTAGCTAGAGCTGCTGCTGAAGAAGTTGGTTTACCATTATTCCAATACATAGGTGGAGTAAATGCTAAGCAATTACCAGTTCCAATGATGAACATACTAAACGGTGGAGAGCATGCTGATAATAACGTAGACGTTCAAGAGTTCATGATATTACCAGTAGGTGCTAAATCTTTCAGAGAAGGATTAAGAATGGGAGCAGAAGTATTCCATTCATTAAAGAAAGTTTTAGGTGAAAATGGATTAGCTTGTGGTGTTGGTGACGAGGGTGGATTCGCTCCAAACTTAGATTCAAACAGAGCTGCTTTAGAATTAATAGTTGAAGCTATATCAAAAGCTGGATATGAGCCAGGAAAAGACGTTATGTTAGGACTTGACGTTGCTGCTACAGAAATGTACAACAAAGAAACTAAAAAATACGTTTTAGCTGGAGAAGGAAAAGAATTAACTTCTGCTGAAATGGTTGATTTATATGAAGATTGGGCTAACAACTTCCCTATAATAACTATAGAAGATGGATTAGACGAAGAAGATTGGGATGGATGGAAAGTATTAACTGACAGATTAGGAAACAAATTACAATTAGTTGGAGACGACTTATTTGTTACTAATACTGAAAGATTAGAAAGAGGAATAGAAGCTGGTGTAGCAAACTCTATATTAGTAAAAGTTAACCAAATAGGTACTTTAACTGAGACTTTAGATGCTATAGAAATGGCTAAGAGAGCTGGATACACTGCAGTTATATCTCATAGATCTGGAGAAACTGAAGATACTACTATAGCTGACTTAGCAGTAGCTGTAAATGCTGGTCAAATAAAAACTGGTGCTCCATCAAGAACTGATAGAGTTGCTAAATACAACCAATTATTAAGAATAGAAGAGATGGTAGGGGAGTCTGCTAGATACTGCGGATTAAACTCATTCTATAACTTAAAGAAATAACCTCAAATTATATAGATAAATGCTAAAAAAGAGTCTTAGTTTACTAAGGCTCTTTTCAGTTTTATAACCTTTTAGAGGGTCCTCGGGTGCATGTATAAGTTTTGCTCCTAAAGCTAGAAAAAAGCTTTAAAAGTCGCTAAAACTTATACATGCACCCTTCGGACATTTGTGAAATAAAAATTTATAAAATGAAAGTTTGTTTGAGGTTTGGGAAAGATTATATATGAATATGATTTATATTAAAGTATTGATGAAGAAGGTTATGTTATGGCTATAAATAAAATTAGTAAGAATTTAGCTCAAGAGATAGTGAATGCAGTTAAGGAAGTTGTAGATAAGGATATAAATTTCATTGATAAAAATGGAGTTATAATAGGTAGTACTGATAAGAATAGGTTGAACACATTTCATCAGGCTGGATATAAGGCTGTGAAGACTCTTAGTAATATAACTGTTGAGGATAATTCTGAGTATGAAGGTAGTAAAAAAGGAATAAACTATCCTATAAAAATCAATAAAGATGCAATAGGAGCTATTGGAATAACTGGAGAACCGAGTGAAGTAAGTAAATATGGTTTTTTAGTAACTAAGATAACTGAAATATTTATAAAAGAGCAAGAGCTAAATTATAAATATGAAGCAGATAAGCAACGAATAAATTATGTAGTTAAGTCTCTTATATATGACAGTATAGAAGACAAAAATGAGATTGAAAGTATTTTAGAGCAATTTGGGATAGGAGTAAATCAGAAATTTGCTGTTGTACTTATGAAAATCAAAAAGAATCACAATGATAGAGAAGTAGAAATTATAGAAGAAGATATAAGTAAGGTATTTGATTCTATAGGTAATATCTTTAAAATATATGTTTATCCTAATGAATGTATAGCTTTAGTAAATGAGCAAAAGTATGAAAAACTTAAACTTGTTTATATGGATATATTAAATAAATATAAAGATAAGCTAAACGGTGGAGTAGGAAGACTAAAAGATTTATATGATACTCATAAATCATATCAAGAAGCTAGAATAGCACTTCAGTATTCTAAAAAAAATAATAAGATATTAACTTATATAGATGATTTAGATTTAGAGTTGATATTAGAAAATCTAGATATGGAAATTAAAAATCAATATATAGAAAAAGTTTTAAAGAACTTAGATGATGAAGATATAAATTTATTAGAAATTTATTATAAAAATGATATGTCATTAAAAGCAACATCTGAAGAATTATATATTCATAAAAATACTTTACAGTATAGATTAGAGAGGATTTACCAAAGAAGTGGACTAAACCCTAGATATTTTAAAGAGTCAGTAGTTTTATATATAGCAATAGCTATACGATTATCAAAATTTAATTAAAATAAAAAGTACCATATCAAAACAAAATAGTTTTTGATATGGTACTTTTTGTTTGAAGCATTAAAGGAATAGCTTTTCAATAGTATGAATACCAAAATTAAGTGAAATGAAGTTATATTATTTGGTATATATAACATTCGGTTAGAAAAGCTAATTTGTTATAATGAAAATATCAAAGGGAGGCGACAAAAATGAAAATAGTAATTTCGATAGATTCGTTAAAAGGAAGTTTAACTTCGATAGAAGCAGCAAATGCAATTAAAAAAGGAATATTAAGTGTTGATAATAAATCAGATGTAGTGATAATGCCCCTTGCAGATGGAGGCGAAGGGACTGTAGAGGCTTTAGTACAAGGGATGAACGGAGAAGAAAAAGTAATAACTGTAACAGGACCTATAAATGAAAAAGTAAATGCAACTTATGGAATATTAAAGGAAACAAATACAGCAATAATAGAAATGGCTCAAGCATCAGGATTACCATTAGTTCCAGCAGAACTTAGAAATCCTTTAAATACAACAACTTATGGAGTTGGAGAAATAATAAAAGAAGCTATAGAAAAAGGATGTAGAAACTTCATAGTTGGAATCGGTGGAAGCGCTACAAATGACTGTGGGGTAGGAATGCTTCAAGCATTAGGATTTGAGTTTTATGATGAAAATGATAACTTAGTAGGATTAGGTGGAAAAGTTTTAAATCAAATAAAAAGAATAAATACAGAAAACAAATTAAAAGAATTAGATGAATGTAATTTCAAGATAGCATGTGATGTAAATAATCCTTTATATGGTGAAAATGGAGCAGCTTATATATATGGACCTCAAAAAGGCGCAACTAAAGAAATAGTAAAGGAATTAGATAAAGGACTTAAAAACTTTGCAGAAGTTGTAAAAAAAGATTTAGGAAAAGATATAGCTCACATAGAAGGAGCAGGAGCAGCTGGAGGACTAGGATTTGGATTCTTAGGATTTTTAAATTCTAAATTAGAGTCAGGAATAAAGATAATTCTAGATGAAATAAAGTTAGAAGAAGTAGTAAAGGATGCAGATCTTGTTATAACAGGGGAAGGAAGATTAGACAATCAAACTGCTATGGGAAAAGCACCAATAGGAGTAGCTAAGTTAGCTAAAAAACATGGAGCAAAAGTAATAGCAATAGCAGGATGCACTACACCAGATGCAGTTAAATGTAATGAAGAAGGTATAGATGCTTATTTCTCTATAGTAAACAAGGCTATGACAATAGATGAAGCAATGAAAAAAGAAAATGCAACTCAAAACATGATTGAAACAACAATACAGATTTTTAACCTTATAAAAGCAGTAAAGAACTAATCAAAACTAAAAAATAAGGCGGTGGACGAAGATGGAAGTACAAATAACAACACTAGGAGCAATACTAGGACTTTTATTATCGATAATACTTATAATAAAGAAATTTCATCCGGCTTACAGTTTAATACTAGGAGCGGTAGTAGGTGGATTAGTAGGTGGTGCAGGTCTTACAGGTACAGTAGATGTAATGATGACTGGAGCAAAAGACATAATGCCGGCAATTCTTCGTATAGTAACATCTGGGGTTTTAGCTGGAGTATTAATAAAAACAGGTGCAGCAGCTAAAATTGCAGATCAAATTATAAAAACACTAGGCGAAAAAAGAGCATTATTCGCATTAGCATTATCAACTATGATATTAACATCAGTTGGAGTATTCGTAGACGTAGCAGTTATAACAGTAGCTCCAATAGCATTAGCAATAGCTAAGAAAATAGGATATGCGCCAATGGTTATACTTTTAGCTATGATAGGTGGAGGAAAAGCAGGAAATGTAATATCTCCAAATCCAAACACTATATCAGCGGCAGAAAACTTTGGGGTAGATTTATCATCGTTAATGGCAGCAAATATAATACCAGCAATAGTAGGACTTATAGTAACAGTTATATTAGCAAATATGCTAGGTAAAAAAATAAAATCTAAAAAATTAGAAGAAATAGAAGATGAGATAGAAAATGAAAGTGAAAAGGTAGAATTACCATCATTTATATCAGCAATAGTAGGACCTGTGGTAGCTATAATGTTATTAGCATTAAGACCTATAGCAGGAATAGCAATAGATCCACTTATAGCACTTCCAGTAGGAGGTATAGTTGGAGCATTAGCTATGGGTAAAATAAAAAATATTAATGAATACGTAACATTTGGTTTATCAAAAATGATGCCAGTTGCAATCTTATTAATAGGAACTGGAACAGTAGCAGGAATAATAAAAGCATCAACATTACAACAAACAACAATAGCAATATTAAGCGCAGTCCATATGCCAGCATTCTTATTAGCACCGATATCAGGAGTATTAATGTCAGCAGCTACTGCATCTACAACAGCAGGAGCAACAATAGCATCAGCAACATTTGCACCAGCTATAATAGCATCTGGAGTATCACCATTAGCAGGTGGAGCGATGGTACACACAGGAGCAACAGTGCTTGACCATTTACCACATGGATCATTCTTCCATGCAACAGCAGGAGCTACTAATATGAGTATAGGCGAGCGTTTAATGTTAATACCATATGAGTCTTTAATAGGACTTTCAATGACAATAATTTCAACTATAATGTGGGGAATAATACTTTAGGAGGAAACTATGATAAACAATAGAAAAAGAACTAAGATAGTATGTACACTAGGACCAGCATCAGATAAAGAAGAAATATTAAAAGAGCTTGTAGAAAATGGATTAAATGTATGTAGATTTAACTTCTCTCATGGATCGCATGAAGAACATAAACAAAGAATGGATATAGTTAAAAAAGTTAGAGAAGATTTAAATGAACCAATAGCTATATTATTAGATACAAAAGGTCCAGAGATAAGAACAGGAAACTTTGATGCACCTGAAGTATTATTAGAAGAAGGTCAAAAGTTCACTATAACAATGAAAGATGTTATGGGGGATAAAAATAAATGCACAGTAAGTTATAAAGGATTAGCAGAAGATGTAGTACCTGGAGATACTATATTAATAGATGATGGATTAGTAGGATTAAGAGTTGAAGAAGTTCAAGGTGACGATATAGTTTGTACGGTAGAAAACTCAGGAATAGTTAAAAATCACAAAGGTGTTAACGTGCCAGGGGTAAAAATAAATTTACCAGCACTTACTCAAAAAGATATAAGTGATATAGAGTTTGGTATAGGACAAGGTATTGATTATATAGCAGCATCTTTTGTTAGAAAAGCATCTGATGTTTTAGCTATAAGAGAAGTTTTAGAAAACAATAATGCAACGCATATACAAATAATATCTAAGATAGAAAATCAAGAAGGTATAGATAATATAGACGATATAATAAAAGTTTCTGATGGGATAATGGTAGCAAGAGGAGATTTAGGAGTTGAAATTCCTACAGAAGAAATACCAATAGCTCAAAAGATGATGATAAGAAAATGTAATGAGTTAGGAAAGCCTGTAATAACAGCAACTCAAATGTTAGATTCTATGATTAGAAACCCTAGACCAACTAGAGCTGAAGTGACAGATGTTGCAAATGCAATATATGATGGGACAGATGCAATAATGTTATCAGGAGAAACTGCAGCAGGTAAGTATCCAGTTGAAGCTGTAAGAACTATGGCTACAATAGCTAAGAGAACAGAAGAAACTTTAAATTATAATGAGTTACTTAAAAAGAAAAAGTTAAAAGACGTTAATGTAACAAATGCTATAAGTCATGCTACATGTACAACTGCAATAGATTTAAATGCAGCATCAATAATAACATTTACATCAAGTGGGCATACAGCAAGAATGGTTTCTAAGTTTAGACCACAATGTCCAATAATTGCAACTACAGAAGATGAAGGTGTTATGAGAAGATTAGCTTTAACTTGGGGAGTGTATCCTATAAAGACTTCTAATGTAGCAAATACAGATGATATGATAGATAATTCTATAAAAGCTGTTACAGAGTTAAATTATTTAAATCAAGGTGATTTAGTTGTTATAAGTGCGGGTGTGCCAACTGGTATATCAGGTACTACGAATATGATAAAAGTTCACTCAATAGATAGGTAGGTGAGTCCTCGGGTTAATGTATTAGTTTCGCTTCCAAAGCAAAAAAATGCTTTAAAGGTCCTGAAACTAATACATTAACCCTTTGGACGTTTATGAGGGGAAATAAGTTTTAAAGAGCGCTGGAACTGACATATTCACACTTCGGACTTTTATGAAGAGAAAAGAAAGTTTTGTGGGGGGATTATTGTGGTTAAGATTGGGTAATAATACAACAAGATTGACTTTATAACTTGAATGTAGTATATTATTATGCTACACTAAAATTATGTTATATTAGTGATTATAAATGTAGGAGGATAACTATGTTTAATGTATTAATGGGAGTACAGGTAGTACTATCTATAATTTTAGTAGTAAGTATATTACCACAAGATACTAAGAGTGCTGTACCTACTGAATTTGGTGGAGAGGGAACTCAAAGTTACTTTAAACCAAAAGGGAAAGAAGCATTTTTAGCAAGAGTAACTAAAATAAGTGCAGTATTATTTTTCTTAAATGCTATGGCAATACTTTTAGTTAAATAATAAAATTGAATTTATTTTACACATAAGATGACAATTACGATTTAACGTAATTGTTTTTTATTATCATATAAAACAGAATTTACCATTATAACCATTTAATGATATAATTTATGGATAATTAATCTTATTGTAATTTATATAAATAAAATGGGAAAAATATTTAGTAAAAGCATAGAATAAAGTAATAACTAAATTAATAGGAGGAAAACAATGGGTGAAGAATTAAAACAAAAATTGTTGGGACTTATATCAGAAGCAGCATACAATCCTCTAAAAAAAGAAGAATTAGCAATGATATTTGATATACATCATACAGAAATGCCTATGTTCTACAACTTTTTAGATGAATTAGTAGAATCAGGGTATTTAATACTTACTAAAAAAGGGAAATACACATCTCCAAACCAGATGGGACTTTTTGTAGGTAAGCTAGTATCTCATAAAAAAGGATTTGGATTTGTAGAATCTGACGAAGAGTATACACAAGATTTATTTATACCTGCTGATAGTCTTAATGGAGCAATGCATAATGATAGAGTTATAGCTGAGATCACAACTCCAGCAACTGATGAAAAAAGAGCAGAAGGTAGAATTATAAAAGTTGTAGAAAGAGCTATAACTGATGTTGTAGGAACTTTCCAAGAAAGCAAAAACTTTGGATTTGTCTTACCAGATAATAAGAAGTTTAATAAAGATATATTTATACCTAAGAAGTTTTTCAATGGAGCTAGAGGAAATGACAAAGTTGTCTGTAGAATAACTCAATGGCCAACAGAAGATAGAAAACCAGAAGGTAAAATAATAGAAATATTAGGGCAAAAAGGGGACAGATATGTTGAGATTGCATCTGTAATAAGAGAGCATGGTCTTCCTGAAGAGTTCCCTAAAAAGGTATTAGATGAAGCTGAAAAAGTAGCTATCGAAATACCGCAAGAAGAAATAGATAGAAGATTAGATATAAGAGATATGAATATATTCACTATAGATGGTGAAGATGCTAAAGACTTAGATGACGCTGTATCTATAGAAGTATTAGATAATGGAAACTATAAATTAGGAGTTCATATAGCTGACGTTACTCACTATGTAAAAGAGAAGAGTAAGTTAGATAAGGAAGCTTTAAAAAGAGCAACTTCTGTTTATTTAGTTGATAAAGTAATACCTATGTTACCTAAAACTTTATCTAATGGAGTATGTAGTTTAAATCCGTTTGAAGATAAGCTTACATTATCAGTATTTATGGAAATAGACCATAAAGGTGAAGTAGTTAAGCATGATATAAAAGAAACTATAATAAATTCAAAAGCTAGAATGACTTATACAGAAGTATCAGATATTCTTGAAAAAGATGATGAGAAACTTAAAAAGACATTTGCTAAGGTAGCTGATGATTTCTTCACTGCTGAAAAACTAGCTAGAATATTAATGAAGAGAAGAGAAAAGCGTGGGTCTATAGATTTTGATTTCCCTGAAGCTAAGATAATATTAAATAATGATGGCGATGTTGTTGATATAAAACAATATGAAAGAAGAATATCTAACAGAATAATAGAAGAGTTCATGTTAATAACAAATGAAACTGTAGCAGAACATTTCTTCTGGTTAAATATGCCTTTTGTTTATAGAGTTCATGAGACTCCTGCACATGAGAAGATAGAAACTTTAAATAAGTTTATATCTACTTTTGGATATGTTATAAAAGGAGACTTAGAAAGTGTTCATCCTAAAGCATTACAAGGTATAATAGAGCAAATACATGGTAAGACAGAAGAAAAAGCTATAAGCACTATCATGTTACGTTCTTTAAAACAAGCTAGATATTCACCTGAGTGTGTAGGTCACTTTGGATTAGCTGCTCAATATTATTCTCACTTTACTTCACCTATAAGAAGATATCCAGATTTACAAATTCATAGAATTATAAAAGAGTTCTTAAACGGTAAGATAAGTCAAAAGAGACAAGATCAATTAGCTCAAATAGTTGATTATGCTTCTACTCAATCATCAGAGAGAGAAAGAGAAGCAGAACTTGCTGAAAGAGATGTTAAAGACATTTATAAAGCTAGATATATGGAAGATAGAGTTGGAGAAGAGTTTGTAGGTATTGTTTCAAGTGTAACTTCTTTTGGTATGTTTATCGAGTTAGATAATACTGTTGAAGGTTTAGTTAGACTTGCAGATATGGGCGATGATTATTATATATTTGATGAGAATACTTTCACTATTTTAGGTGAGAGAACTAAGAAAATGTATAGAATCGGTGACGTTGTTAAGATTAGAGTTGAAAAAGTTAATGTAGATTTTAAAGAGATAGACTTTAAACTTCTAGGTAAGATAGAACAAGAGTAATTGAAGTGGGAGAGTTTGGATTATTGTTTACTTCACACAAAGACCTGAAGATCGCGGTCTTTAAGTGTTTCGTAACCAACAATTCCAAACTCTCCCTTTGTTTTATGATGGAAAAGATTAGAGAGTTCGGATTATTATTTCTTTCATACAAAGACCTAAAGATCGCGGTCTTTAAGTATTTCAGAAATAACAATTCTAAACTCTCCATTTTTTATGATTGTGAAGATTTTTTTGCACATAGTGTTATGTACGTTAGTGAGACTCTTAGGATTATATACGCTGGTATTAGGTAATAGTATATATCCAAGTGTTTGTTTACTATTAAGATGATACTTAATAATATGTAGAATAATAAGTCTACGAAGTCTGTTACGTTTAGTACTTTTCTATATAGAATTTCTGGGAAATTTGATGTACTTCTAATTTCTTTCGAAAAGTTATTTTTAATTGATTTAAATGTATCATTTAAATTTTTAAGTATGATTATTAAAAATAGTATCCGTGGTAATACGCTAATTTGATTCACCTACTTTCTTTGAGATTGTTTCAAATACCTTAGCTGCTATTATTTTAAGTCCTGCAAATACAAAAAAAGTAATGAAAAATATTAATATAAAAAACTTACTATCTCTTAATGATAGTATTGTTATTCCTAGATATGATATATCTTCTAATACAAATAAGGATTTGTAGCATTTAGCTGCTTTTTTAGCTAAATCCTCGTATTTTAATTTTTCTATTATGTCTTTTTCTATTTGGAATGTATTCATTGTAGCTAAATCATATAGATTCTTTGTACAATAAAGAATAAGCAGTAAAGCACATAGTTTTGAAACCATAATTATTTAACCTCTTTTTAACATTTTGGTAAAAGAGTAGCATAATTGGGTATAAGTTGTATATAAGGATGGACTAACATTGGAAATTTTGGGAGTGAAATGTTATTGATTTTATATACTATGTGTAATATATAGCATGCTTATTACATATAATACTAGTGCATCAAGTTTTAAGTCAACTCAATATTTGTGAGTATTGACTAGTATGGTTATATATGGTATATTTTAAGGTAATTAATGAAGGATAAGGATAAGAGGTGATTTGTATGGCAGGTGTTAAGGTTTTAGCTACTAATAGAAAAGCAAGACATGAGTATTTTATAGAAGAAACTTATGAATGTGGTATCGAATTAAAGGGTACTGAAGTTAAGTCTATTAGACAAGGTAAACTTAACTTAGCTGAAGGATATGCTTCTGTTGATAATTCAGAGGTGTTTTTAAAACAAGTTCATATAAGTCCATACGAACAAGGAAACATATTTAATGTTGATCCTCTTAGAGTAAGAAAATTATTACTTCATAAACATGAAATAAGAAAGCTTATAGGGGCTACAACTATAAAAGGTTATGCTTTAATTCCTTTAAGTGTTTATCTTAAAAATGGTAAAGTTAAAGTTGAACTTGCTTTAGCAAAAGGTAAAAAATTATATGATAAACGTCAAGACTTGGCTAAGAAAGATGCTAATAGACGTATTGAAAGAGAGTTATCTGGTAGATACTAGATACAATTCCAATGAGATAATATTGCTTTTAAGTTTAAAAAGTTTTATTATATATATAACAACTTAATATTGATTAATGGTGAAAAAAGTTTGCGATAGAAAGTCTCAGGACTATAAAACAACCAAGGGGGCGTAATGGTTTCGACGTGGGTTTGGCACTTGAGGCTGCGTGTCGTGTTACTCTGGGTCACGTAAAAACTGGGGAACTTAAAACAAACGCAAACGATAATTACGCTTTAGCAGCATAATGACTGCTCGTCCCGCCTAAGCCCTCCTGCCGGCCAGGCCTGGACGTCATTTATGCAGGGAACTACTTTCGGGATGTCTCGACCGAGAGTGGACTAATTGGGACTGGTCAATCACAGAGCCTGCCACTGTGCGATGTGTGCGACGAGATTTAAAAATCAGATGGCTACGCACGTAGACGCAGCGAGGAAAGGACTTGCGGACAGGGGTTCGACTCCCCTCGTCTCCACCATTGAAATCCACTAAAACACATTGATAATTTTATCAATGTGTTTTTTTGTATGTTCATGCTATATAGAATAGTACAATTATGAAAGTTTGTTTAAAAATAGTTATTAAGATAAATAAAGAATCAAATAAAAATAAATTTAAAATATGTAGTTATTACAAATTTATATTAGAATAAGTTGATAGAACAACTTTTTAAAATTTTTTAATCGAATTCCGTAAAAATACAAAGACTATAAAAGGAGATTATTATGGCAAGTTATTTTACAATAGGAGAAATATCCAAATTATCTAATGTTTCATTAAAAACACTTAGATACTATGATGAAATTGGGATACTTAAGCCTAAATATGTAAATAAAGAAAATAAATATAGATATTATTCTATAGAACAATTAACAACAATAGATTTAATAAAATTGTTTAAATCTACAGGAATGTCACTAGAATTAATAAAACAAATTTTAAGCTCGCAGACTGACTTAGAGTTTATGGTAGATAATATAAGAAATCAATCAAAAGTAGTAGAAGCAAAAATAAAAGAGCTATTGGTAATAAAAAACTATTTAGACTATTTAGATAAAGAAATATCTCAAAATATTGAATATGGACTTAATCAAGTATTTATCAAACATAACGAAAAACGAAGCTATCTAAAATATGATGAGATAGCATATAACCCCCAAGAACTAGATTTAAATTTAAGAAATGTGATATTTGATTTAGATAAAAATATAGAAAGAACTTCTGAGCTATTAGGAGCAACAGTATCATATAAAGAGTTTAAAGAAGAAGATAAAATTATATATAAAGGATTTAAAGTTTTTATCAATCAAGATAAAAATATAAGGTATTTAGAAGCAGGTGATTACGTAACCATAATATATGAGGGTGGTCCAAGTGACTCAATTATATATTATAGAATGTTGTTAGATTATATAACTGAAAATAATATTGAGGTAGTTGGTGATTTTAATGAAACGTGGATTATTGGTAAAATGGATGAAAACTTAAAAGAGAGAAGTTTAATAAAATTAGATATATTAAAAAAATAAATAGCATTGACTCTAACCTAACTGGAAGGTTTATTATTTTGTAAGTAAGGTAGTTAAAAATGAAATACAAGAGTGAAAAAATTTTATTCAAATGGATAAAGTAAATAGTAACATAGCTACAAAATAAATAGAACTTAAAGGAGATTTACATGAAGAAAGAAACAGTTATGGTAAAAAGTGAGTTTGCACCTTTAAAGAAAGTTGTTTTAACACAATCTGAATTTATATTTCCTATAAATACTATAGGCAATGATGTAGGAGAAGTATTAGAGGAAGAAGCTTTGCAAATGTATAAAGATGTAGATGGAAAAAGTTATGAAGAGGCATTTCCAGAAAGGCAAATTAAATGGGAACAAGAAAGAGAAAATCTAAAACAAGTATTAGAGAAATACGGGGTTGAAATTGTTAGACCTCGTTTGTTAACAGATTATGAAAAAGAAACGGGTAAAGAGTATGGATGTAGCAATTTTTTTGTTAGAGATCCATTCTTTACAATAGGAAACAATATAATAGAGGGATCGCTACGATATCATCATAGGAGGAAAGAAATTTTACCTATACGTAGTATTTTAGAAACTATTGCATATTCTAGCAATGCTATGTATGTATCATTACCTATGGTAGATGCTTCAGAAGGCTTAAATTCAGAAGTAGGACCGTTTTTAGAAGGTGGGGATGTCTTAGTCCTTGATAAAACAGTTTTTTTAGGGAATTCAGGACAAGCATCGAATGACAATGGATATAGATGGTTAAAATCATTTTTAGGACATTTTGGTTATAATGTAGTTCAAGTACCATTAAAAAATAATGTGCTACACTTAGATTGTGCATTAAGCTTAGTAAGAGATGGATTCATGATTGTATGTGAGGAAGCTTTAGTAAATGGTATTCCAGAGGAGTTAAAGAATTGGGATAAGATATCAGTGCCTTATAATGATGTATCAAGATTAGCTGTGAATGGATTACCAATTAATGATTCAGTATATATTTTAGATCCAGAATTTGAATATATAGGGAAGCAGTTAGTTAGTAAGGGTGTAACTGTTGAATATATTGATTTTGAAATTTCAAGAAGTTTAGGCGGATCATTTAGATGCAGTACACAGCCATTATTAAGATATTAAACAGTGATAAAATAAATATTTTAATAAAGAAAATTATAAAAATTTAATTGTGGCTATGATTTTTGAGAATCGTCTCCACCATTGAAATCCAGGAAAAACACATTGATATGATTATCAATGTGTTTTTTATTTATTTAATCGGTATAAAATATTTATTTTTGTAATAAAGTAGAAAAATATGTAACTAAATTATTATTGAGTGAATATCATATAATGTAGAAAAACTACAGTTTTTATCATAATAGGTATTATAGAGAGGTGTCTAAAATAAATATTTCAAATTATAATAATAAATGTTTTATACAAAAAGATACTGACTATACTAATATAAATGGATGGATAGTAAGTATTAAGTTACCCAAAGAACTTTCTTGTAACTTACTTGAACATTTAATAAAAACTTTAAATAAGCAAGAGGATGCTTTTTATAAACTAGAACTATATTTAGCATACAAGATAACAGATAAAACTAATTATGCACTATTGTGTACTCGAAAAACAACTAATCCTATGAAAGAAAAGTTATGCATAGTAATAGTTAATAATAAAAATATAGTAGATACAATTTCGATTGATGCTAAGAGAATTATCCGTTGCGAAAATACATGTATGTATGATTATTGCCAATACCATCAATATAAAGTAATAGAAAAATATTACCCAGAATACTATTACCTTACAAATCGTATGCTTTGGGCTATATATTCGCCTGAAAAATCAATGCCTATTACTATATCAAATAATGCATTACGTATATTATACAGCATAATCAAATCTTACTTCATGCCTATATGTTATGCAACTGATTGTTTATACGAAAAAAATCAAGGTGGTCTAAGAGCTTATCCTATAGCAGTTAACGATAATATAACGGATTATCAAATATCTACGAACACTTAACTCTTAGTAAGTTAAGTTATATTATTCAACTGTGTAAAGGATGACATTATTTAATAGTTCACTAGAAAGCTTCTAATATAGGCAAAATAAAATTGGATATATAAACAATTGAGGAATAAGATAAAAATTTATTATTATTTTCAATTAAAGCTTTAATTAGAAATCTATTAAATATAAATATGGAAGGTGTATCTATGCCAAAATCTAATAATTTAAATTGTTGTAATTATATAAAACAAAATTGCAACTGTTGCAATTGTAATTATATTTATACACCGAAAAGTTTTATACAACTATATGATAAAACTCATTGTTAATGAACTTAATGAATCGGTAAGATTTCTTAGTCTATCAAATGACAAAATGAATAGAAAATTATTATACTCTGATAATGATAAAATTTTTTCTACAGGAGGATATACAATATCAACAACCACTATAAAAAATGATACTTTGAATCTACCTGGTCCAGGTATATATCAAATATCACTTAGACTTGTAAGCCATGCGTTACCCGATGGAAATACAAATTACGCAGGAGAATGTATTCCATTAAAATATACTGTTGTACATGGAGGTATGAATTCTACTGATATACCATCATGTATGGTAAATAGTGCTTATATAGATGCAGAATTAATAAATGATGTACTCCTATATTTTTTATATCCAAGTAATGAAATCAAACCGAGTATTAGAATATATTTACAAGAATTTGATTTTGATAAGGTTTTAAACAATAAGCTAATTGTAGATAATATGATATTAGTAGTTCAAAAAATACAAAGTCTATAAATTTTACTCAAAACTAAGATAGTTCCACTATTGAAATTAAAGAAAAACACATTGACCCTTTTATCAATGTGTTTTTTACATAGGATTATAAATATATTTCAAAAGTACATAAAGCTTAATGAATTACTGTATATTGAACGGTTATGCTTGATTTTAATTATACCCTATTAGCATATTAAAGAATAAATTATGCAAATTATTCAATCACAAACTAATATTTTATTCATATTATATAATGTAACAAAATATTACAAAATAACTGATAAAAAGGAGAGTAGTATATGTTTAAAGTTACAGTAAGCATATGTAGCAATCAAAGAGGATTAAGAAATTTACAAGAATTTGAAAATTATCTAAGAAAAAAATACAATATAATTAATATATGCATAACTTACCCATGTAGAAAAAAAGGATATAGAAATATTGATAATTCTATACAAAATGCTACTTACGGAGCTAGTGATTATATTCAGCCAACTGGTGAGCCTGTTAATCTAGTTTATACTGTAAATTTTTTATTATAAATGGTAAGTGTGTAGATAACTATAAAGTGATGTAGCATATTTAGTACTACATTTTTAGTTGAAATTTAATAATTAATTAAAAATAGAAAAATAGGAGGTGTATAGAGAATGTGTACAGCTCTTACACTATTAACCAAAGAATGTGAAGTTTTGTTTGGTAGAAATTTAGATTTAGAGTATAATTTTGGACAATCAGTACATCTTGTACCTAGGAAGTACAAGTGGATAAATACAGTTACAGATAAAAAAGAATATACTAAATATGCCATATTAAGTATGGGAGTGGTGATTGATAAGCAACCTTTCTTGATTGATGGATTTAATGAGGTTGGTCTAGGATGTGCAGCGTTAAATTTTCCTGGAGATGCTTATTTTAATAAAGCAAAAGAAACAGATGAAATTAATCTAGCTCCATATGATCTAGTTCTTTGGATATTATCAAATTTTAAGACAGTTGAAGAAGTAGAATATGCTTTTAAAGGTGTTAATATTGTAAGATCACCTAGAATAGAGGGTTTTCCACAGGCTATTTTTCATTGGATTGTAGCAGATAGAAGTGGTAGAAGTATAGTAATAGAAAAAACAAAGGAAAAACTAAGTATATACAAAAATAAAATTGGTGTATTAACAAACTCACCACCATTTGATTGGCAAACCACTAATATGAAACAATATATTCCTTTAAGTCCGTATCAACCTAACGACGTATGTGTATTTAAAAAAGTTATAATTAAAAGCCTATTTACATAATATGTAATGAAACATGTAGTACTTAAAGGGGGGAATCATCACATGAGAGAAATAAGATGTCCATTTACAGGTAGAGTAAGCAACCATGTATCAGTAGATGAAAACTCAAATAAAAATTGGTTGCCTAATCAGCTGAACCTAGATATGCTTCATCAAAACTCAAGC
This sequence comes from Paraclostridium bifermentans, assembly GCF_019916025.1. Taxonomy (NCBI): domain Bacteria; kingdom Bacillati; phylum Bacillota; class Clostridia; order Peptostreptococcales; family Peptostreptococcaceae; genus Paraclostridium; species Paraclostridium bifermentans. The sequence goes on from NZ_CP079737.1 coordinate 356,513, forward strand.
CTTAGTAATCCAATGGGGCCTAAGTTTGACTATGCTAAAGAATTCTGTAAGCTTGATTTTTATGAATTAAAAAAAGATTTATATAAGTTAATGACAGATTCAAAGGATTGGTGGCCAGCAGATTTTGGTAACTATGGACCACTATTTATTCGTATGGCGTGGCATAGTGCAGGAACTTATAGAGTAGGTGATGGCAGAGGTGGAGGTGGTGATGGATCACAAAGATTTCCACCATTAAATAGTTGGCCTGATAATGTTAATTTAGATAAAGCTCGTCGATTAATTTGGCCAATCAAACAGAAGTATGGTGATAAAATTTCATGGGCAGATCTTATGATATTAGCAGGAAATTGTGCTTTTGAATCAATGGGACTTAAGACTATTGGATTTGGTGGAGGACGTGTGGATGTTTGGGAACCACAAGATACTTACTGGGGTTCACAGGCTAAATTGCTTGGAGATAATAAAAATCCTATGAGTGGTAAACTTGAAAATCCACTTGCTGCAACTCAGATGGGATTAATTTATGTAAACCCAGAAGGACCTGAGGGAAAACCTGATCCAGTTGGAGCTGCAAAAGATATTAGAGAAACATTCTTACGCATGGCTATGAATGATGAAGAAACAGTAGCGCTTATAGCTGGTGGTCATACATTTGGTAAGTGTCATGGAGCAGCTCCTGCAACATATGTTGGTCCGCCACCTGAAGCTGCTAGTATAGAACAGCAGGGACTTGGTTGGAAAAACAGCTATAAAAGTGGTAAAGGACCTGATACGATCAGTAGTGGAATTGAAGGTGCATGGAAACCAAATCCAACAAAATGGGATATGGGTTATTTTAAAGTATTGTTAAGATACCAATATGAGTTAGTTAAAAGTCCAGCAGGAGCTTATCAGTGGATAGCTAAAGATGTAGCTGAAGAGGATATGATTATAGATGCACATGATCCATCGAAGAAGCATCCGCCTATGATGACAACAGCTGACTTAGGTCTTATCTACGATCCTATATATAAAAAAATTGTAAAAAACTATTCAGAAAATCCTGAGAAATTTACTTATGATTTCGCACGTGCTTGGTTTAAATTAACACATCGTGATATGGGTCCTATTTCACGATATCTTGGGCCAGAGGTTCCTTGTGAGAAGTTTATATGGCAAGACCCTGTACCAGAAGTCGATTATGAATTAATTAATGAAGGTGATATCAAATATCTTAAAAAGAATATTTTAGATTCTAAATTATCAATATCAGAGCTTGTTTATACAGCTTGGTCATCTGCATCAACATTTAGAGGTTCTGACAAACGTGGTGGTGCAAATGGAGCTAGAATTCGCCTAGAGCCACAAAAAAATTGGGAAGTTAATGAACCACAGCAATTAGATTATGTTTTACAGATTCTTGAGGAAATAAAGGAAGATTTTAATTCTTTACAGTTAAAAAATAAGCAGGTATCTTTAGCAGATATGATTGTTCTTGGAGGATGTGTAGGTATTGAAAAGGCAGCAAAGAATGCTGGATATAAAGTTAGAGTTCCTTTTATTCCGGGACGTACAGATGCATCACAGGAACAAACTGATATTGAATCATTTTCTGTACTTGAGCCAAAAGCAGATGGATTTAGGAATTATTTAAAATCAGATTATTCAGTTAGAGAGGAAGAATTATTAATTGACCGTGCACAACTTTTAACTTTGACTGCTCCTGAGATGACAGTTTTAATAGGTGGTATGCGTGTACTGAATACAAATTACGGAAATTCTAAGTATGGTATTTTTACAAAGAGACCAGAAGCTCTTACAAATGATTTCTTTGTAAATCTTTTAGATATGGATACAGTTTGGACACCTACTTTTTCTGATGAAAAGGTATTTGAAGGGCGTGACAGAGAAACAGGAAAGTTAAAGTGGGAAGGAACACGAGTTGATCTTGTTTTTGGGTCTAATTCTCAACTTCGTGCTATTGCAGAGGTGTATGCAAGTGAAGGCTCTCAGGGAAAATTCTTAAAGGATTTTGTATGTGCTTGGAATAAAGTAATGAATGCAGACCGTTTTGATATAGACAAATCTAAAAAATAGAATAATATTACAAATAATAAGAGTAGTTTTCTGGTAGTTATCTTTACTTTAAAACTCACTAAAAAGTTATACTATGATAGTATGACTTTTTTTTATGAGAAATAAAGAAATATCATTAATATTAACAAATAGAAATAGTAAAAAAGAACTTTCAAAAGATAAAATTCTAGACTATATTGATATAATAAGAATAAGAAAGGGGAATTTGGAATGAAAAAAATTATTTTAATAGAAGACGACGAAAAAATAAGGGTTGAGCTAAAAAATTTCTTAGTTAATTATAACTACGAAGTAGTAATAATGGAAGAATTTGAAAATATAGTAGAAAATACATTAAATGAAAATCCTCATTTAATATTACTAGATATAAATCTGCCAATATGTGATGGATATTACATATGTAGAGAAATAAGAAAAAAATCGGATGTACCAATAATAGTAGTAACAAGCAGAGATACAGAAATGGACGAGCTTATGAGTATGAACTTAGGGGCTGATGATTTTATAACAAAGCCATATAACACACAAATACTTTTAGCTCATATAAATTCAATATTAAGAAGAAGTTATAAAAATTCATCTGTGAAAACACTTATATATAAAAATTTAGAATTAGATTTGGGGAAAAATAGTATTTATTTTGATGATAAAGAATTAGAACTTACAAAGAATGAATTTAGAATATTAAATTGTTTAATGAAAAATAAAGGCAAAATAGTATCAAGGGGAGATTTAATGGATTATTTATGGGATTTAGATTTATTTATAGATGATAATACCCTAACAGTAAATATAAATAGACTTAGAAAAAAACTAGAGATAGTAGGGTGTAATGACTATATACAGACGAAAAGGGGAATAGGCTATATAATGCCGTAACTTATGAATATAAAAGAATATATAAAAGATAAACAATTTTACATAGTTCTTAGATTGTCATTTTTAGTTTTTGTAGTATACATATTAGGTTTATTACAAGTAGAATCTATAACTATAAAATTTATAGTAATTCTATGGATTGTACTAAATTCAATTGAAATAATCCATGATTATAATAGAAAATCAAGATATTATAATGAGACTAAAAATATATTAAATGATTTAGATAAAAAATATCTGTTACCTGTTTTAATAAATAGGCCAGAATTTATTGAAGGTCAATTATTATATGATGTGATCAGTGTTACAGATAAGGGTATGAATGAAGAGGTAAATAAATATATCTTTATACAAGAAGAACACAAGGAATACATAGATATGTGGGTGCACGAAATTAAAACACCTATAGCATCCAGTAAACTAATAATAGAAAATAATAAAAATGAACATACATTAAGCATATTAGAAGAAATTGAAAAGATAGAAAATTATATAGAACAAGTTTTATATTACTCTAAAAGCAATGAACTAGAAAAAGATTATATAGTAAAAGAAATAAGCTTAAGGCAGTGTGTAAATAACACAATAAAAAGAAATAAAAAAGCTATAATAGATAAAAACATATCAATAGATATACAAGACTTTAATAAGACTGTTCATTGTGATAATAAATGGGTGGAATTTATCTTAAATCAAATCATAATAAACTCAATAAAATACATTGGAGACAAATCTACAAACAAGAAATTAGATAAAGTAAATGGGAAAATAAAAATTTATATTGAAGAACATAGCAACAGCACAGAGTTATTTATTGAAGATAATGGTATAGGGATAGATGAAAAAGATTTAAGGAAAGTATTTGAAAAAGGATTCACAGGATTAAATGGAAGAAAGCTTAAAAGATCAACTGGAATGGGTTTATACATTTCTAAAAAATTAGCAGATAAAATGTCTTTAGGGATATCAATAGATTCAAAGATAAATGAATATACAGTAGTTAAAATTACCTTCCCAGAAAATAATATGATGAAAATAATCAATAATTAATTTTCACATAAAACTTACACCAGTGTAAGTTTTATGTAAGGTTAAGTTATTAAATAAAAACTCTAGATACTATAATCTATAAGTATAAAACAAATTCATTATCTAGAAATAGAAGATTAAATCTAAATAAGAAAAGATAATTTAGATTATCATTAGGTAATAGATTGTATATTTTAGGGGAGGAATATATGAGTACAATACTAGAAGTTAAAAACATAGAAAAATACTATGGAAATAAGAAAAATCTAACAAAAGCAATAAATAATATATCATTTGAAGTTGATAAAGGTGAGTTTGTAGGTATAATGGGTCCAAGCGGAAGTGGGAAAACTACATTATTAAACTGTATAGCGACAATAGATAAAGTAACAACTGGGTCTATAAAGATAGATAATAAAGATATAACCACTTTATCTAGAAAAAATATAGAGAAGTTTAGAAGAGAGAATTTAGGATTTATATTTCAAGACTTTAATTTATTAGACACACTCTCTGTATATGAAAATATATCTTTAGCATTATCAGTTATAGGAGTCAAAGGAAACGATATAGATATACAAGTAAAGCAAGTTGCAAATAAGTTAAATATATCAGATATACTAAATAAATTTCCTTATGAAATATCAGGAGGTCAAAAACAAAGAGTAGCATCGGCAAGGGCGATAATTACTAATCCATCATTAATACTAGCAGATGAACCAACAGGAGCTCTAGATTCTAAGTCCTCAAGAATATTACTTGAAAGTATATCAAATTTAAATGAAACTTTAAATTCTACAATAATGATGGTTACTCATGATGCTTTTACAGCAAGTTATTGTAAAAGAATATTATTTATAAAAGACGGAAAAATTTTCAATGAGCTTATAAGAGGAAACGATAGTAGAAAAGAATTTTTCAAAAGAATTTTAGAAGTAGTTACACTTCTTGGAGGTGACTGTGACAGTGTTATTTAAATTATCTTCAAGAAATGTAAAAAGAAGTATGAGAGCCTATAGTATATATTTTCTTACACTAGCATTAGGAGTTTGTGTATTTTATGTATTTAACTCATTAGATTCTCAGACCATAATGATGGATTTATCAGAAAGCAAAAAGAATTATGTACACCTAATTTCACAAATAATATCTGTAGTTTCAGGATTTGTATCTTTTATTTTAGGATTTTTAGTAATATATGCAAATAGTTTTATGATAAAGAAGCGAAATAAAGAATTTGGTATATATATGACCTTAGGAATTAGTAAAAAAAAGATATCGATAATTTTATTTACTGAAACTATTATAATAGGAATATTATCATTATTAGCAGGAATTTTTGTAGGAGTATTTTTATCACAAGGATTAGCAGGAATAACTGCAAAACTATTTAAAACTAATATGATTAAATATCAGTTTATATTTTCTAAAGAAGCTTGCTTAAAAACAATATTTTATTTTGGAATAATATTTATGGTAGTTATGGTATTAAATTTTATAGTGGTGTCAAGATATAATTTGATTGATTTGATAAATGGGTCAAAAGCTAATCAAAAGCTTAAAAAAACAAATTTATCTATATCGGTAATACTATTTATTTTTTCTATAATTTGTTTAGGATATTCTTATAAACTTATACTAGAAAATCCGTTAGTTAACTTAAATACACCAGAGTTTAAAAAGTCTATATGTTTAGGAATTATAGGTACGGTACTATTTTTCAGAGCATTGGCCGGATTTTTAATAAAAGTTATCCAAAGTAGCAAAAATTATTACCTAAAAAATCTTAATACTTTCACATTAAGACAGTTTAATAGCAAAATAAATACTCATTATATATCTATAAGTATAATATGTTTAATGTTATTTGTAGCAATAGGGATGATGTCAACAGGAATAGGTATGAAAAATTCTTTTGAAAATACAGTAGAATTTCAAACACCATTTGATCTGTGGATGAGTATAGAAGTTAAAGGGGAAAAAGATAATATAGAAATTGATCAATACTTAAAGGATCATGGAATAAATTTAGGTGATTATGGTCGTGAGATTGTAAAGTATAATTTATATAACAGTGAGATTCCTTTCAAGAAGATGTTTAAAAATACTAATAACCAGTTTTTACGTAACCAAATAGATGCTACGGGTGATTTTAATGTACCTATAATTAAAATATCTGATTACAATAAGATTATGAAAATGCAAAATAAAAAAGGTTTAGACTTAAGAGAAGGTGAAGTTACACTACTTACTGATATGGCATCGATGGAAGAAGCAGTAAAAGATTTTATAGAAAACAATGATTATATTAAAATAAATAACAATATACTTAAAGTAAATAAATCATATGAATTTGAATCAATTAAAACACTTCCGATGAGTATGAATCAGACAACTTTAATAGTTAATGATAATCAAGTCAAAGATATGAATATTTATGAAAAAAACCTAAGTCTTAACTATAAAGGAAATAAATTAGATAAAGAAAAAATGGTATCAAAGAATATTGATAAAGTAATAGCAGATACATATGGAAAAGAGAATTCACATAAAATACTTTCTATTACTAAGATGTCATGTTTTGAAAATAGTATGGCAACTTCAAATATATTCTTGTTTGTAGGCCTTTATATAGGAATAGTATTTTTAATATCTAGCGCAGCAGTGCTAGCCCTTAGCCAACTAGCTGGTGCTACTGAGAGTATGGAAAGATATAAGACACTTAGAAGGCTTGGAGTAAGCACGGAAATGATAAATAAATCAATATTTTTCCAGGTTTTACTATACTTTATACTTCCTATTGGACTTGCATTGGTTCACAACATATTTGGTATAAAAGTAGCAAATAATTTTATCAAAATGTTTGGAAACTATGATATGATAGGCAATAACATTATTTCAATAAGTGCAATATTAATAATATATGGTATCTATTTTTTAGCTACATATAGTGGATATAAAAGGATAGTAAATAATGACTATTAATTTTAATATAAATAAAACTTATTAGCTTTTATCAACAAATTCTGTTAAACTTAAATAACACTAATTTAAAGATAGAGGTGATTATCATAAATAATTACAAAACAACAAAAAATAATTATGAGAGTCAAGGTTCAGTTACTAATATAACAATACTTAAAAAGAATGGTTCTGAGCTTATAGCTAAAATAGATACAGAAGATTTAGAAAAGGTACAAGCTATGGGAGTTTGGTTTGCTGAATGGCATAAAGACTTTAATAGTTACTTAGTTCAAAATATAACTACAACTAAAGAAAATAAAAAAGTTAAGAGTACTAAAAGAAACATTCAATCAGTAATATTAGATACTCAATCATCAGCTCCAATTAGACATATAAATGGAGATACATTAGATAATAGAAAATCTAATTTAGAGATTGTTAATAGAAGAGAAAAAAATGAATATGAAAATATAGACGATGAAACAGTAGCTATAATACTAAAAGATAGATATGGAAAGCCACAAGCAAAGGCATTAGTATCAGTTAAAGATTTAGATAGAGTAGTAAATAAGAAGTATACATGGATATATTCAAAAGGTCATAAACAACCTAGCGTAATAGCACATATTCCAAGTGGTAAGGTATATATGGAAGATGTAATAATGAAACCTAGTGAAGAAGAAAGAGTTCATCATATAAACTTAAATCCATTAGATAATAGAAGAAAAAATTTAGAAAATAAATTAAAATAATTAAAAATTAAGTAGCAAATGGTAAATATATATATCGTTATTTTAAAAGATATGATGTATAATAGAAAAGATAAGCACTTTTTATGTTTAGATATTAAATGGCATAGGAAGTGTTTATTTTATTTTGTAAACAATTTAGATTAATATAAAAGGAAACAAAAAGGAGATATAAATGCTATTTACAGATTTAGACATAATTAAACCAATACAAAAAGCACTAAAGGAAGAAGGATATTTAAACCCAACACCAATACAATCAAAGTCAATAACACCGTTATTAGAAGGTAGAGATTTATTAGGATGTGCACAGACAGGTACTGGTAAAACAGCATCTTTTGCAATCCCTATAATACAACAAATATATAATGATAAAAAATCACTAAAAGGTAAAAGAACTATAAAAGCGGTAATACTAGCACCTACAAGAGAATTAGCAATACAAATAGAAGAAAACTTTGCAGCTTATGCAAGACATACAAATATAAAAAGTTTAGTTATATTTGGAGGCGTATCTCAAAATCCTCAAACTAAAGCATTAAAGCAAGGTGTAGATATATTAATAGCAACTCCAGGTAGAATGCTTGATTTATATAATCAAAAATTCTTAAAATTAAATGATGTTAAACACTTTGTTTTAGATGAAGCTGACAGCATGTTAGATATGGGTATGATACATGATGTAAAAAGAATAATGAGCTATCTTCCAAAGGTTAGACAAAATATATTCTTCTCAGCTACTATGCCAAAGGAAATATCAAAATTAGCAGATTCAATATTTAAAAATCCAGTTAGAGTAGAGGTTGCACCAGTTTCATCAACAACTGAGATGGTTGACCAAAATATTTACTTTGTAAGTAAAAAGCAAAAGACAAACTTACTTATAGAGTTATTAAAAAGTAACCCAAAAGAATCTGTACTTGTATTTTCAAGAACAAAACATGGAGCAAATAAAATAACACAACAGTTAGTATCATCATCAATAAGTGCTGCTGCAATACATGGTAATAAGTCGCAAAATGCAAGACAGCTAGCATTAAATGATTTTAAAGAAGGTAAGATTAGAGTACTGGTAGCAACTGATATAGCTGCAAGAGGAATTGATATTGATGATCTACCATATGTAATAAATTATGATTTACCAGAAGTTGCAGAGACTTATGTTCATAGAATCGGAAGAACAGGAAGAGCAGGAAGAAGTGGTAGAGCAACGGCATTTTGTGCAATGGAAGAAAGAGATCTTTATAAGGCTATAGAAAAACTTATAAATAAAAAGATTGAAGTTGTAGAAAATCACAGCTTTGTATCTAGTTCAGAGGATATAACTGTATCGGCGAATAAGAACAATAGAGGTAGAAAAAGACCTAACAGAAATAACGGTAATAAAAGTAAATCTAAATTTACAAATAAAAATAAAAGTAAAAATTAAAATGTGGGTGGCAAAATAATTTGAATCTAAGTATAATTAGTCTACACCATTGAAATTTATGAAAAAAGTATTGATTTTTTAATCAATACTTTTTTTAGTACAAGCGAATTTATATGTAATTTAAAGACAGTATATGCAATTAGGAAAATGGTTGCCTTGATTTTTAATCGTAACTGCTATATACTATACTTAAAATTGCAAATAAAAAAGAACCGTCTTTAGAGAAGGGCTTTTAGTATCGCGCTTATTGTGTTGTATGAAGAGTCTTTTTTTTTATATGGTCAAAAAAATTAAGACTTTTACTTTGAAGTATTTTGACAGTCTAGTTTAAATAATCTAACTTCTATTGATTGTTTCATTGCAACGTACTGCGTTGCAATTAGGCATATATTATAAAATAATTAGGAGGAAACAAAATGGAAACTATTAATGTTCAAAAACGTAATTTTAATGTAAAGGCAAAAAAAATGAGACGACTCGGGTTAGTTCCTGGAAATGTATTCGGGAAATCTTTGACAGATCCAATATCTATTCAAATGGAAGAATCTGTTGCACGCAGATTAATTCGTCTAAATCGTGAAGGTAGTAAATTGGTGATGAATATTGAAGGACAAACAATGCCGGTACAAATCAAGGAAAAATCATTGAATAGAGTGAATGATGAAATTTTAAATATAAGTTTTCAAGCATTAAGTGCAAATGAAAAAGTAAACAGTGTAATTCATATTATTGTTGTAAATGATGCGAAAATTCAAGGGGTAGTGGAGAAAATGCAGCTTGAAATTCCATATACATCTTTACCTAAATATATGATTGATACTATAACTATTGATGTTGATGGAATGAAGGCAGGTAATGTTATAACTGTTGGAGAAATTCCTGAACTACAGAGTGATAAAATTGAATTACAAGTTGATCCAGACAATATCGTATTGCGTATAAGCGAGAAACAGAATAATGCTCCGGAAGCTGTTGAAGGGTAAATATTATTGTACTTAAAATAAAAAAAGTCGCTTAATTAGCGACTTTTTTTAATCTAATTTTTTAGTTTTAAAATTAGAAAGAAGCAAGTTTAATTCAAATTCCATTCTAGATTTAAGATCATAACTTCCTTCATGAAGACACCAGTCAAATATGGTACCTCTAGATATTCTCATAATTATCATAGTCAAATCAAATGAAGAAATTGAGCTATTTAACTCACCACTTTTTAGCGAATCTTCTATGATAGATCTAACTTCTAATGCTATATAACGGTCAGGTTTAGTAGAATACTTTGATTCTATTGAAAGTAAATTTTTATATATTTCACTTACAAATACCCAACCAAGTTCTTCCATAACAATAGCACCTTCACCTAATAAAAATAATAATTTATCAAGATTTGAATCTAAATCTTTTGTTTCAAGTCTATCTAATACTAAAATATCAACTTGCTCATAAGCCGTGTTAATTATTTCAGCTTTTGATTTAAAGTGATGATAAAAAGCTCCTATTGAAATTTCTGCAGCTTGGCAGATATCTTGAATTTTTACACTATCAAATCCATTTAATTTAAAAAGTTCAGTTGCTACTTGTGTAATTCTAAGTTTGGTTGCAATAGCTTGTTTTTGTCTATTAGTTAATTTTTTCATGACAAATACCTTTCTATAGCACTGCAATGTGAATACAGTAAATTATATAATTATTTAGTATAGCATAAAAAAAGTAAATATATAATGAAAAGTTGTGAAAGAAATCAAATGAAAACGACATGTATACATTTACAAAATATGGTAAAGATGATATATTTTAATTACAGAATGTGATTCGGTGAAATTAATTCTGTATGGAGTGTTACAAAGTTAACAAATGATAATATAAAATTAATCAAAGTAAAATGGTTGATTGTAAATATACTAAATACTTTTAACAATATCAATAAATATTAGGGGGTAAGTTTATGGAAAAGTATAAAGTTATCGAGATAAAGGAAAGTGTTTTTAAGAACAATGATGAACAAGCAGACTTGCTTAGATCAGACTTAAAGAAAGATAACACTTTTTTATTAAATTTAATGTCTTCTCCTGGTTCAGGGAAGACTACAACAGTTTTAAGAACTATTGAAGCTTTAAAAAATGAAATGAAAATTGGAGTTATGGAAGCTGATATAGATTCAGATGTTGATGCTGACACTGTTTCAAAAACAGGTGCAAAGGTAATACAGTTACATACAGGTGGAATGTGTCATTTAGATGCAGATATGACTAAGCAAGGTTTGGTAGAACTTGGAACAGATGATGTGGACTTTGTAATATTAGAAAATGTGGGGAATCTAGTGTGTCCAGCAGAATTTGATACTGGTTCTTCGAAAAATGCTATGATACTTAGCGTACCAGAGGGACATGATAAACCTTTAAAATATCCATTAATATTTTCAGTAGTGGATGTGGTTTTAATAAACAAAATTGATGCTATAGAGTATTTTGACTTTGATTTAGATTTAGTTAAAGAATATATTAAAAAACGAAATCCAAATGCAAAAGTTATAGAGATATCAGCCAAAACTGGTGAAGGTATAGATGAATGGGCTAATTGGATAAGAGAAGAAGTAAAGGCTTGGAATAATTAATATAATATAAAAATTATAATTTTTAGGGGGATTAAGATGGCAGTTAAAGAAAAGGTTCTTCAATTTGCAAACCAAGTTAGTGGAAAGAAACCAGGGTCTAGAGGGTACTTTGGTGAAAATGATGCACGTTATAGAATTTTAGAGCCAGTTGTAACAGATGAAATGGCAGAAGTTTTACTTTGTATGGAGATTAGAAAGAAAATAACGGCTGAGAAAGTCGCACCTTTATGTGGTAAGAGTGTTGAGAAGTGTACAGAGTTACTATTAGAATTATCAGAAATAGGGGTAGTTTTCGTTAATGAAATAGATGGTGTAGATACTTTCTGGTATGAAACTTGGGTACCAGGAATTATGGAAATGATGGTTAATAATAAGGCACAGGCTAAAAAATATCCACAAATTCCTAAGGCATTTCATGATTATGGTGTGGAAAATGGACCAAGATCTACAGGAAGTTTTCCTCCAGGGGTAGGACTTATGCGTGTTATTCCAATAGAAACTGCAATAGATGGGGAAACAAGAAGAGCTTCATATGAGGAAATATCAAAATATTTAAATGAGAGTGATAAATTCTCTGTATCAGACTGTTCATGTCGTACAGCAAGAGAAAGCATGGGAGAAGGATGCGGACATCTAAAAGAAGATATGTGTATTCAATTAGGCCATGCAGCTGAATACTACATAAGAACAGGTAGAGGTAAAAAAATAACTAGAGAAGAGGCTTTTGAAATAATAAAAAGAGCTGAAGAAAATGGGTTAATGCACCAAATACCAAACTTAGATGGATCAGGAAAAACTCATGCAATATGCAATTGCTGTGGATGTTCTTGTTTAGCACTTAAGGGTGGAAACATGTTTGCAAATACTGATATGGTACGTTCTAACTATGTGTCTAAAGTAGATAAAGATAAGTGTGTTGCTTGTGGAGAGTGTGTAGTTAACTGTCCAACTAATGCTTTAAAACTTGGTCAAAAATTATGCTCTAGTAAACCGATTGTAGATAAAATAGAAAGAAAAGAAACGCCAAGAAATACTAATTGGGGACCAGAGAGATGGAATGAAGATTATAGAATTAATAGAGAAGATGTAGTAGAAAGTGGAACAAGTCCATGTAAGACTGCATGCCCTGCGCATATAGCTGTTCAAGGATATATAAAACTTGCTTCACAAGGAAGATATAAAGAAGCTTTAGAACTTATAAAACAAGAAAATCCATTCCCTGCTATATGTGGTCGTATCTGTCCTAGAAAGTGTGAATCAGCATGTACAAGAGGAGATATAGATTCACCAATAGCTATAGATGAAATTAAAAAGTTTGTAGCTGAACAAGACTTAAAAGAAGAGCATAGATTCGTTCCTAAAAAAAGACATAATTACGGTAAGAAGATTGCCATAATAGGTGGAGGACCTTCTGGACTTTCATGTGCATATTACTTATCAATAGATGGATACAAGGTAACAGTATTTGAAAAACAAAAAGCCCTTGGTGGGATGTTAACTTTAGGAATTCCTTCTTTCAGATTGGAAAAAGAAGTAGTTAATGCTGAAATAGAGATACTAAGACAAATGGGTGTAGAGTTTAAAACAGGTATAGAAGTAGGTAAGGATGTTACATTAGATGAATTAAGAAAAGATGGATATAAAGCTTTCTATTTAGCAATTGGAGCACAAGCTGGTAGAAGATTAAATATAGAAGGTGAAGATGCAGAAGGTGTTATACCAGGGGTAGAATTTGTACGTGATGTTAACTTAGGAGAAGATGTAAAACTAAATGGAAAAGTAGTTGTTATTGGTGGAGGAAATGTTGCGATAGACGTTGCAAGAAATGCAACAAGAGTAGGTGCAGATAGTGTAAATATGTTCTGCTTAGAAAATCGTGAACAAATGCCTGCTTTAGAAGAAGAAATAGAAGAAGCTTTAGAAGAGGATATAGTAATAAACAACTCTTGGGGGCCTAATAGAATAATTGTAGAAGACGGAAAAGTAGTAGGGGTTGAATTTAAAAAATGTGTTTCTGTATTTGATGAAAACGGAAGATTCTCTCCAGTATTTGATGAAGATAATTTAAAAGTAGTAGATGCTGATTACGTTTTAATTTCAGTAGGTCAAAGTATTGACTGGGGTGATTTACTTAAAGGAAGTAAAGCAGAGTTAAATCCTAATAATACAATAAAAGCTGATGGATTTACTTATCAAACAAATGAACCTGATATATTTGCTGGAGGAGATTCATATACTGGTCCTAGATTTGCAATAGATGCAATAGCAGCAGGTAAACAAGGAGCTATATCAATTCACCGTTTCGTTCAGCCAGGACAAAGTTTAGTAAATGGACGTGATAGAAGAGATTATCATGAATTTGATAAAAAAAGCTTACAATTAGAAGGATATGATAATATGCCAAGACAAAGACCAAATCATAAATCTGGCGTAGATGCAAAAGAATCTTTCAAAGATATGCGTCTTACTTTTACAGAAGAACAAATGAAAAAAGAAACAGAAAGATGTTTAGGTTGTGGAGCTACTGTTGTAGATGAATATATGTGTGTAGGTTGTGGTCAATGTACTACGAAATGTAAGTTTGACGCTATATCATTAGTAAGAAAATATGATGCAGAAGGTGTAGCTTATGAAGATTTAAAACCAGCAGTAGTTAAAAATGTTATAAGAAGAAAAGGTAGAATAATAGGAAAGAAAGTTAAGGATGTATTTGCAAAATAAAATTAAAATAAAATAGATTAGGGGTGCATTATGGGGATTTTATATGAAAAAATGACCTTTGAAGGATGGGGAATTTTCCTATTTGTATTACTTGCATTGATGGCATTTAATGAACTTGGAAGATCAACAAAATGGACGGGAGTATTATTGTTTATAATAGTACCTACATTTTTAACAATTTTTGTTTGGCCAACTACAGCAGCGCCAGGCAATGAATATGGAACAGGAACTTGGTTTAACTGGGTTAAAACTTATTCGGCACTTGCTGGGTGTGTTTGGTTTATGGCTCTTAGATATATTCCATCGTTACAAAAGAAAAAATGGGCATTGGCTCTTCCAGCGATTATTTTAGCATTAAATATATTTGAAGCTTCTATTAGAGATTTTCAAATTTTCACTTATGGATTAACTGATGGTGGAGTTGTAGACAATCTTTGGACGATATCTGGACCTTGGAATATTATGAATGGTATAGCTGGGTTATTAAATATAGTTACAATTTGTGGTTGTTATGGAATATTTATATCTAAAGACAAAACAAAGGATATGATATGGCCAGATATGATATGGACATGGGTTATAGCTTATGATGTATGGAATTTCGCTTATACTTATAACTGTATATCAGACCACTCAATTTATTGTGGGGTAGCTTTATTACTTTCATGTACAATACCAACTTTCTTTATAAAAAAAGGAGCTTGGTTACAACATCGTGCTCAAACATTAGCTCTTTGGATTATGTTTGTTATGACTGTTCCTCAATTTGCTGATAGGATAGCACCAGTTCCTACAACACATAACAAGACAGCGTTCTTTGTGGTAAGTTTAATATCTTTAGCTGTGAATGCAGCTTTAGCAATTTACCAATTTAATAAGGTAAGAAAAAATAAACTTAATCCAATAAAGGATGAAATTTACACAGACACTGATGCGTATCAACAAGTATTAGCTGAAAATAAATAGATAAAAAATAGTACTCTATTAAATAAAATGTAGTTATTAAGTGTGAAAACTTAGTAACTGCATTTTTTTTACTTATATTGTATAACCTGTTAACATTGGATAAACATTAAATATGATAAAGTATAATGATATAAAATTTTAATTTATTGATTTATAAGGAGAGCTAAAAAATGAGATTACTAGTTATAGAAGATAATATAGAACTATCAAACTCAATGAAAAAAGGGTTAGAAAATATGAACTTCAAAGTAGATATATCAAACACAGGAGAAGAAGGAGAAGATAAAGCAAGTATTAATGAATATGATGTTATACTATTAGATTTGAACCTTCCAGATACTGATGGAATAGAAGTGCTAAAATACCTTCGTAAAAAATCAATAGACGCACCAATAATAATCATAACAGCAAGAGATAATGTATCGGACTTAGCAATAGGATTAGATAATGGAGCAGATGATTATATAACCAAGCCATTTCAATTATTAGAAGTTAGGGCAAGAATTCATGCAGTAATAAGAAGATTCCATGGGAGAACTAATCCAATTATAAATATTGGGGGGGTAAAACTTAACCCAGTAAATCGTACTGTGTATATAGATGAAAAAGAGGTAATACTTGCAATAAAAGAGTTTGATATATTAGAGTATATCTGCTATAAACACCCTGCAGTTGTTTCTAGCGAGGAAATTGTAGAGCATGTATATGATGAAAACTTTGATCCATTTTCATCAGTATTAAGAGTACATATATCAAGACTAAAAAATAAATTAAAAAACGTACAAGGTCAAGATGTATTAGTTAACGTTAGAGGGAAGGGCTATTGTTTATGCGTAGAGTAAACTTTAAAAGTGGACTAGTTATAATAATATATTCATTAATACTATCACTTGTTATAGGCGTAGGATTATATAAAATAAAAGTATCTTTTAATAATTTAGAAACCAAAACAAATATAAAAGATACTAAAGCTATTATTATTAGTACTTCTAGATATAATGAAGAAGATTTAATATATAAAGCAATAAATGAAGGCGATTATCCGAACTTAAAAGACTACAATGCAAACTTTGAAAATAATAAAATGAAAGGTACAACCAGATTAGTGGATGTAGCTGAAATAGGAAGAGCGTATTTGAAGATAGGATTTAAAGACATACTAAGTATAATTTTAATATTTTTCTTTATTTTAATATTAGCATCCTTGATATTGTGGATAGCATTAAATAAGATTCATGATAAAGAAATTGAAAATATAGTTAAAAATTTAAATGAGATTGATGATGAGTTTAATCCATATTTAGTAAGTAAAACATTTGGAATAGCTTATGAAAATATAAAGGGAAAATTCAAATCAAATTTAGATGACTATAAAAAATTAAATTCTTATTTATCACATGAACAAAAAAATGCTATTGCTATATTAAGAACAAATTTAGAGATAGACAACAACCAGGAGTATCTTAAGTTGTTAGATGATATTGCTGATAGTATAGATGATGTATTAACTTTAAGTGATTTGAAATCTGATGATGCAATGACAGGTGTAGATGTTTCTTTAGTATGTGCGAGTATTTGTGATATATATCAAAAAAATTATAAAAATATTGAATTTGATTTTGATGAAGAAAATAATACAACTATTTTAGCTAAGGAGAGATGGATATACCGTGCAGTGAGTAATTTAGTTGATAATGCAGTAAAGTATGGTGAGAATAAAAAAATAAGAGTATCTGTAAGAAACAAATATAATAGTGTGATAATTAAAGTAGAAGATAACGGAATTGGTATGGAAAAAAATTTTATAGATAGTATATTTAACAATAAATATAGAATTAATGATTTAAAAAAAGATGGATACGGGATAGGTCTAAGTTTAGTATCACATGTGTGTGATTTATGTAATGGAATAGTAGTAGTAGATAGTGAAATAAATAAAGGGTCTTGTTTTTATTTATCCTTTTCTGAATACAAGAATTAATATTTATTTTTAGATTTTAAGTTGAGGGTTAACATTGAGTAAACAATATATTTATTATAATTTGCTTACAGTAAAACCTAAAGAAAAGGAGAATTTTATATGTATATCTTTAAAAATGCATTAAAAAACTTAGCGAGGAATAAAGGTCGTAATATTTTACTTGGTGTTATAATGATTGCGATACTCTCATGTGTAGCTATTTCAGTTGTTATAAATACTACTTCTGGTGAAATCATAAAAGATTATAAAAATCGATTTGGATCAGAAGTATATATTCAGCCTGATCTAGAAAAAATAATGGAAAAAGCACAAAAAGATGGCAGAGAGTCAATAGAATCCATTAAGCCTAAATATGACTTACTAGAAAAACTGTCTAAATCGGAATATTTAAAAGAGACAATATTTACTGCAAGTTACGGTGGTTATAGTGATAAGCTAAAATCACTAGACCAAGATGAATATGAAAAAAATAGTAATAATTCTGGTAATACTGGAGGAGTTGTTATTGGGGGAAAAGAAAGATCTGAAAATGCAAAAGAGTCTAATCTAACTATTAATGGAGGGCTTAATTCTACAGGATTAGAAGAGTTTAAAAAGGGCGATAGGAAAATTATTGATGGTAATATGCCAAAGAAGGATGGCGAAGCTATAGTTAGTGAAGATTTTGCTAAATTAAACAATCTAAAAGTAGGAGATGCTTTTAAAGTTCAAAACCCAGATGATCCTGATAAATATGATCCATTGGAACTAACTATTTCTGGAATTTATTATGATGGAACTGAATCTCAAGATTATGGATTTAAGCATCCTATGATGAATAGAAAAAATGAAATTATTACAACTTTCGATACTTTAAAAGCATACAAAGTAAAAATAGATAATGATTTAATTTCAGTAGATGCAAAATTCTTCTTAAAAGATCCAGAATTACTAAGTGAGTTTAATGAAGAAGCACATAAACTGGGATTAGATAATTTATATGATGTATCAACAGATTCTCAAAGTTATGATGAAATTGTTAAGCCTGTTGAAGGATTACAAAAGGTAGCTAACATATTTATGATATTAGTACTATGCTTTGGTGGTAGTATCTTAATTTTAATATCTATCTTAGGAATTCGTGAAAGAAAATATGAAATTGGTGTTCTTAGAGCAATGGGAATGAAAAAAGGTAAGGTTGCACTTGGTTTAATCTTCGAAACCTTATCTACAATAGCTATTTCATTAGTTGTAGGATTATCTATTGCTAGTTTATCTGCCCAATCAATTTCAAACGTTCTCCTAAAAAGTCAAATAGAGGCTCAAAATCAAAGTGCATCTGAAGGAATGATGTTTAGAATGGGCGGTGGGGCAGCTCCAAACGTAGATCCAATAACTAATTTAAATGTACATCTTAACATCGAAGCAATTGTGGGAATAACATTAATAGCACTGTTACTTGGAGCAATATCTATTGGAATTGGAATTATATATATAATGAGGTTTGAACCAAGAAAAATATTATCAGAAAGGAATTAGGTAGATATGAGTTTACTAAGTTTAAAAGATGTAAGTTATAGATATGAAGGTGCTAACAGAGATGTGTTTAACAATATAAATATAGATTTTGAAAAAGGAAAAGTGTATGGGATAATAGGAAAATCAGGAGCAGGAAAAAGTACTTTATTATCATTAATATCTGGACTTGATACATGTAAAAGTGGAGAAGTTTTACATAATGATAAAAGTTTAAAAAATATAGATAGAGATTTATATAGAGCCAAAGATATAGGAGTAATATTTCAAGGATATAACTTATTGTTAAATGCTACAGCTAAGGAAAATATATTATTATCGATGAACATAAGCAATTCTAAGCAAGAAGACAAGGATGAATATATAGAAAATTTACTGCAAAGTGTAGGGATTGATTCTGATAAAGCAAATAGAAAGATTTTAAATTTGTCAGGAGGAGAGCAACAAAGAATTGGTATAGCTAGGGCTCTATCGCATAATCCAGATATAATAATTGCTGATGAACCAACTGGAAACCTTGACAATGAAACTGAAGAAAAGATTATGGATATTCTAGTATCGTTAGCTCATAAGCACAATAAGTGTGTTATCATTGTAACTCACTCAAAAAAAGTTTGTTCATATCTTGATGAAATTTGGGGGTTAAAATCTGGAAAATTATTATTTATAAAAGATGAAAAGGAAAAAGTTAATACTGATAAATAACAGAAAATAAATGAAGTATATGATAGGAGAATATTATGAAATCGTCAGATATGGAAAAAGCACCAAAACTTACAGTAATAATATATATATGTGCAACATTAATGGCTATAAGCACTATATTTATTATATATAAATCAAATGTTTACATATCAGATTTAGTTAAAGAGGGATTTGATCCTAAAAAGGAGTTAGTAGAAGTAATAAATTATTACTTAGTTACAGTTATACCATTTGTATTTTACACAATATCTTTAATTACTTTAGGATATATAGTTAAAAAGATAGATTATATAACGAAAGGCAAAGAAGAAATAAAAGAAAAAAGTATATATTTAGAAAGAGTACCAGAAAATAAAGATGATGAAATAGATGAATTTTTTAGTAATATATAAATAGTAAATTAAAACTATAAGGGAGATATATTCATGAAACATGAATGGAGAAAAAAAGAAAAAGAGTACTACATACCAAAAGAAAAACCTCAACTAGTAGAAATACCGGAATTCAAATTTCTAACTCTAAAAGGGAAAGGAAACCCAAACAGTGAAGGATTTTCAAAAACGATAGAAACACTATACTCACTAGCTTACGCTATAAGAATGATGCCTAAAAAAGGAATTACCCCAGAAGGATATTTTGAATATACAGTATATCCATTAGAGGGAATATGGGACTTAACTGAAAAAGGTAGAGCTGAAGAAGTACTTAACAAGGACGAGCTAGTTTACACATTAATGATTAGACAACCTGAATTTGTAAATGAAGAAGTTTTCAATATAGCTATGGATATTGCAAAAAAGAAAAAAGCAAATCCATTATTAGAAAAAGTAGAGCTTAAAAATATTAAAGAAGGAACTTCAGTACAGATGCTTCATGTTGGGCCTTACGATGATGAACCAAGGACTTTTTCAGCTATGGAAGAGTTTTGCAATGAAAATAATTTAAAGATAAAAACTAAAGCTCATAGAGAAATATATCTTTCAGATTTTAGAAAAACTGAAGCATCAAAGTTAAAGACTGTTCTCAGATATATGGTAGAAGAAAATTAATATCTTTAATAATTTGACTGATATACATACTTGTACTAATATAAACTTATATTAATTTAGATAAATTAGAGAGGTTAAAAAAGTATGATAAAAGCAGTTGTAAAAGATATATTATTTTTAGAACAAAAATCAGAACTTGCAACAAAGGATGATGTAGAAGTTATCAATGATTTAATAGATACACTAAGAGCAAATTTAGACCATTGTGTAGGAATGGCAGCTAATATGATCGGAGTAAAAAAGCGTATATTAGTATTTAGTGTAGGAGAGATGATAATTCCTATGGTAAATCCAGTTATACTAAAAAAAGAGATTCCTTATGAAGCTGAAGAGAGTTGTTTATCTTTAGAAGGATTTAGAAAAACAACTAGATATGAAAAAATAGAGGTAGAGTATCTAGATAGAAACTTTAAAAAACATAAGCAAGTATTTACAGGATTTACAGCACAAATTATTCAACACGAAGTAGACCACTTCGAAGGAATAATAATATAGTATAGAAATGAAAAAGGCGTGCCCTATTTTAGAGCGACGCCTTTTTTAATATGTTAATGGATAGTTCCCATAACTGTACTCATTACAAAGTTAAGAATAAACAAGCCGCTAAGTACGTACATAGCTACAGAAACATTTTTCCCTTTATTTATAACTAAATTAAGAATTGTATAAACTATAAATCCAATAGATATACCATTTACAATATTATAAGTAAAAGGTATTATCGTAATCATTAAGATTATAGATATAGTTTCTATCAAATCTCCTTTTTCTAGATCAAAGAAAGTTTGTATCATAAGTATCCCTATAAATATAAGAACACTACTTATAACACCATCTGGTATAAGTTTTAATACAGGTATTAAGAACAATGACAGTAAGAATAATGTAGCAGATGTAAATGCAGCTACTTTGCTTTTACCACCAACACTGATCCCTGAGAAGTTTTCAGCTGCAACTATAGTTGGACTTGTTCCACATATTCCAGCTATTATATTAGATATTCCAGTTACTTTAAATGATTTTTGAAAATCTTCTTCTCTTTTTAGCGCTCCTAATTGACCATATAAAATTCCCATATTTTCAAATACTATTACAATTGTTATAGAGAATACTGCTACCATAAACGGTATAGACCAAATATTTTTAAATGACATTCCTAAAAATACTTCTTTAATAGCACCTATATTAAATCCTGCAAAATCTAAACTGCTTAGACTAGTTACTCCCATAATAAGCGATAATACTGTACCGATTATTATACTTATAAGTAAGTTACCTGGAACGTTTTTCATATTTAATATTAATATGATAATTAAAGTTACTATACTTAAAAGGGTTTCTTTGTCCGCAATATTACCAATACCTATCATAGTATTTTCGTTACCTACAACAAGACCACTTTTTTGAAGTCCTATAAATAAGATTAAAAATCCTACTCCTGTAGTTATTGCATGTTTTAAATTATTTGGTATCGAGTTCATAAGAATTGAAGTTAGCTTTGTACTTGCTATTAAAGTGAATATTATACCACTTACTAAGACTGCTGCTAAAGCTTCTTGCCATGCCAATCCCATTGATTGGACAATAGTATAAGTAAATAATGAGTTTATTCCCATTCCAGGGACTAATATAAGTGGAGTATCTGAGAGTACTCCCATAAGAATTGTAGATATAGTACATGTAAGTACTGTAGCTATCATAGCTGCATCTGGACTTATACCTGCATCAGATAATATTAATGCATTAGTCATTATGATATACACGCTGGCTATGAATGTTGTGATTCCTGCTAAAATTTCTGTTTTTAAACTTTGTGTTGCAATTGCTTCTAATTTACTGCTTGATAGTTTTTGTTCCATTTTTCTTCCTCTTTGTTTTGGTTCCCTCGCCCACCCGCATTGGTTAATGCCAATATATATTACCACTATTTTTTTTTATTGTCTATAATTATGGCGAAGTTTATTGTCGATTTTTCTGTTGAAAATATTTATATAGTGAAAGTAAATATATTAAAAATTTTATGTAAATTAATAAGTTAGCTAATTATATTTGATAATCAATTATGATAAAATATAGTCAATATGAGAAACTTACTAACAAAGGGGAAGTATATCAAATGGCGAGTATGTTAAAACAAGTTCAAGATGAGATGACCAAATACGTGGAGACCATAGCTAGCGTATTGAATGTAGATATTGAAATTGTAGATGATAGGTTATTCAGAATTGGGGGTTCTGGAATTTATAAATATAAAGAAAATGAAGTTCTTGTATCTAGTGGTTATATATATAGCCAAGTTATTAGTACAGGAAATGATATAACAGTAGTTGATATAGCTAGTCATGAAATTTGTAGTAATTGTAGTAGGCTTAGTAAGTGCCTTGATAAAATGATTTTAGCTGTACCTATTAAGTATAGTGGTCGAACAATTGGTGTTATAGGTGCAATAAGTACTGATAAAGAAAAGAAAAAAGAAGTACGTAAGAAATTAAAATCTTACTTAGAGTTTATACATCACATTTCAGACTTGATCTCTATAAAAGTAAATGAATTTGAAGATAGTAAATATATTGATAAAGAGATGGAAATGTTTAGAGATATAATTGATAATATTGAAAAGGGTGTATTGATTTTAGATCCAGGAAGAAAGATATCATATATCAATAATATAGCAAAGAAAAGATTAGGCATTTTTAATGACCCCATAGGCAAGTTAGTAGAAATAAGAGCCATAGAACATAATGAAGATAATGATGAACTGTTAAGTTTTAGTATAGATGAAAAGGTTTATCATACTACATATAAGATAATACCTGTTCATCCTTATATTAATAATTATGATAAGCTTCTAATTTTTGATGAAGTTAAGGAAAATAAAGAACAAAAAATAAATACTAAGTGGGAAGTTAAAAAGATAGATTCTATAATTGGAAATAGTGAAGCTATGAAGCTAGTTAAAATTAGGACTAAAAGAGTTGCACAATCTAACTCTACGGTTTTAATAACTGGAGAAAGTGGAACAGGTAAAGAGTTAATTGCAAAATCAATCCACGCAGAAGGAAATAGATGTACTAAACCATTTATAGCTATAAACTGTGCAGCTATTCCAGAAGCCTTATTAGAAAGTGAGCTTTTTGGATATGCGAAAGGAGCTTTTAGTGGGGCTAGTAATGAAGGGAAAATAGGAAAATTTGAGTTAGCTAATACAGGCGTAATATTTTTAGACGAGATAGGAGATTTATCTGTACATTTACAAGCTAAATTATTAAGAGTTTTACAAGAGAGAAAATTAGTTAGGATTGGTTCTAATAAAATTATAGATTTAGACATAAGGGTAATAGCTGCTACAAATCAAAATATATTAGAACTAGTTAATAGCGGCAAGTTTAGAAGTGATTTATATTATAGATTAAATGTAATGCCTATAAACTTACCACCGCTTAGAGATAGAAAAGAAGATATTAAAGATATATTTTTGAATATATTAAATAGATATTCAATAGAATTCGACATAGATGTAAAGAAAATTGAAGAATCTGTGATGAATAAGTTGATTAATTATTATTGGCCGGGAAATATAAGAGAATTAGAAAACTCAGCAGAATATATGATGAATATAATAGGAGAAGATGGAATAATATCAGAAAATATGTTGCCAATAGATATAATTAAGTACTATGAAAATAATAATAAGGTAAAAGAAATAAATGTAACAAATAAAAATACTAATAATAGTAATATAGTAAGAATTGATAATTATGAAGATATTTTAACTATGAAAGAATTAGAGTTATTTTATATAAATAGTATCCTTGATAAATATGGAAGAGATACAAAAGCTAAAAAAGAAATAGCTAGAAAACTTGGTATAGGTGTATCTACTTTATATAGAAAACTAGATGAAAATTAAATAATTCCCAAAATGAAAATTCTCAAATCGGTAAAAATTCCCGATTTGAGAATTTTTTTATTACACAAATAAAGATATTTAGGATATTTATAAAGATAAAATGTGAGTGAATTAACAAAGTTTTAGTTTAAAAACCTAGGTTTCAAGGTTTGTTAAGAAAATAAATTTAAGTTTGGCATATTAATTGCTTTATAAAAATTACGAAAACATTTATACAAGGGGGAGAATTATGAGAGAAATAAAATGGAAATTAAATAACCTACCAAAGAGTGAGAATAAGGAAAAAACTATAGAGTTTTTAAATGATGAAGAGATAAGTAAAGTGAAATCTTTCCACGAAAGTTTCCCACAATATACAAAGACACCATTAGTTAAACTAGATAATTTAGCTGAAGTTTTAGGAGTTGGAGGAGTTTTCGTAAAAGATGAATCATATAGATTTGGATTAAATGCATTTAAGGTGCTAGGTGGATCGTTTGCTATGGCAAGACACATGGCTGAAAAATTAGGAATGGATATATCAGAATTAACTTATGAAAAATTAATATCTGATGAAGTTAGAGAAAAACTTGGAGATATGACATTCTTTACAGCTACTGATGGAAACCACGGAAGAGGGGTTGCTTGGACTGCAAATAAATTAAAGCAAAAATCAGTAGTTTATATGCCAAAAGGATCATCAATAACAAGATTAAACAACATCAAAGCAGAGGGAGCGGATGCAAGTATAACTGATCTTAACTACGATGATGCTGTTAGATTAGCAGATGAAGATGCAAAAAAAGTTGGAGGACTTATAGTTCAAGATACAGCATGGGATGGTTATGAAGATATTCCTGCTTGGATAATGCAAGGTTACGGAACAATGGCTAAAGAAGCAGTTGAACAATTAAAAGAGTACGGAGTAGAAAGACCTACTCATGTATTTGTTCAAGCTGGGGTTGGATCTCTTGCAGGTGCAGTACAAGGATACATAGCTAATGCGTTTGATGAGTGCCCTATAACAGTAGTAGTAGAAGCTGATGAAGCAGATTGTTTCTACAAATCTGCAGAAGCTGGAGATGGAAAACCAAGATTTGTTGGTGGAGATATGCCTACAATAATGGCTGGTCTTGCTTGTGGAGAGCCAAATACAATAGGATTTGAAATATTAAAGAACTATTCAGGAGCTTTCGTTTCAGCACCAGATTGGGTTTCAGCTAAAGGAATGAGAGTATTAGGAAATCCATTAACAGGAGATACAAAAGTTATATCAGGAGAATCAGGAGCTGTAACAACAGGATTATTAGCAGCTATGATGAGCGATGATAAATTAAAAGATCTTAGAGAAGCTTTAAAACTAGATAAAGATTCTAGAGTGTTACTAATAAGTACTGAAGGAGATACAGATCCAGAGAAATATAGAAGCATAGTTTGGGACGGAGAATGTGCAAGTATATAGATAATAATTAGAAAAATTAAGGGGGATTAATAGGATGTTAAATGAACAAAGAAAACAAGAATTAACTGAGTTGTGTCAATCATTAATAAGAAATGCAAGTTATTCAGGACATGAAGAAAATGTAGTTAAAGCAATAGAAGAAAACTTCAAAAAGCTAGGATTTGATAGCTGGTTTAGAGATGAATACGGAAACATAATAGGTTGTATAAAAGGAAACAAAGAAGGAAAGAAAATATTATTTGATGGACATATAGATACAGTAGAAGTCCCAGATGAAAGTAAATGGACATTCCCTCCATTTAGTGGAGTTATAAATGATGGCAAAATATATGGTAGAGGTACTTCTGACATGAAAGGTCAGTTAAGTGCAATGATAGCTGCTGTTTCATACTTTGCAGAAGATACAAAAAAAGACTTTGAAGGTGAATTATATGTAGCAGGTGTAGTTCATGAAGAAATATTTGAAGGTATAGCAGCTAGAAAAATAAGTGAAGCTGTTAAGCCAGACTATGTTGTTATAGGGGAATCTTCAGAACTTAACTTAAAGATAGGGCAAAGAGGTAGAGGAGAAATAGTAGTAGAAACTTTCGGAAAACCAGCTCACTCTGCTAACCCACACAAAGGAATAAATGCAGTATATAAAATGTCTAAGATAATAGAAAAAATACAAAACTTAGAGCCACCTACTCATCCAGTATTAGGGCCTGGAATATTAGTTTTAACTGATATAAAATCTTCTCCATATCCAGGAGCTTCAGTAGTGCCAGATTATTGTAAAGCTACTTTTGATAGAAGATTATTAGTAGGAGAAACTAAAGAAGGAGTGTTAGCTCCTATACAAGCATTATTAGATGAAATGATGAAAGAAGATCCAGAATTAGATGCTAAAGTTTCTTACGCTATAGGATGTGAAGGATGCTACACAGGAAACAAAATAGAAGGGGAAAGATTCTTCCCAGGTTGGTTATATGATGAACAAGATGAGTTTGTTCAAGCAGCATACAAAGGATTAAAAGAAGCTGGGATAGATAGTGAGATAACTCAATATTCATTCTGTACAAATGGAAGTCACTATGCAGGTGAAGCAGGAATAAAAACAATAGGATTTGGACCTTCAAAAGAAAATCTTGCTCATACAATAGATGAATATATAGAGCAAGAGCAATTATTTATAGGAGCAGAAGGTTACTACGGAATACTTAAATCAGTTTATAAAAAATAAATAAATAGGGGTAAGTGTTATGAAAATTTTAATAAAGCAAGGGCTAGTAGTTGATGGTAATAATACAGAGCCATTTATAGGGGATGTATTAATTAATGATGATAAGATAAGTAAAATATCAACTGAAATTACAGAAGATGTAGATAGGATAATAGATGCAAGAGGTAGAGTAGTATGTCCTGGTTTTATAGATACTCATAGCCACTCAGACCTTATGATTTTAGTAAATCCATTTAATGAAATAAAGATAAGACAAGGAATAACAACAGAAGTGTTGGGCCAAGATGGTATATCTATGGCCCCACTTCCTAAGGAATTTATTCCTTCATGGAGAAAAAATCTAGCAGGCCTAGATGGTGAAAGTGACGAGATAGATTGGGAATATGAAACTACTGATAACTATCTTACTATGATGGAAGATAACGGAGTAGGATTAAATGAAACTTACTTAGTTCCTCATGGAAATATTAGAATGGAAGCTATGGGATTAGAAGATAGACCGGCAACTAAAGAAGAAATCCAAAAAATGTGTGAAATCACAGAAAGAGAATTAAAAGCAGGAGCTATTGGATTATCTACAGGACTTATATATATACCATGTGCTTATTCTATGACTGAAGAGATAATAGAAATGTGTAAGGTTGTTGCAAAATACGATGGAGTATTTGTTGTTCATCAAAGAAGTGAAGCTGATACTATTCTTACATCTATGGAAGAGATAATAACAATAGGAAAGGAATCTGGGGTTAAGGTTCATTTTTCACATTTCAAAGTGTGTGGAAAAGATAATTGGAAGTATATACCACAAGTTTTAGAGTTATTGGAAAAAGTCAAATCAGAAGGGATAAAAGTTTCATTTGACCAATATCCATATGCTGCAGGCAGTACTATGCTTGGAGTAGTTCTTCCTCCTTGGGCACACTCAGGTGGGACAGATAAACTATTAGAGAGATTAGAAAATGAAGATGATAGAAATAGAATGAAAAAAGATATCGAAAATGGAATAGAAGGTTGGGATAACTTTATTCAATTTGCAGGTATAGATCAAATTTTTGTTACAAGTGTAAAGAATAAAAAGAATGAAAATACAATAGGAAAAAGTCTACTAGAAATAGGTGAAATGAGGGGTAAAGATCCTGTTGATGCTACTATGGACTTATTGTTAGAAGAAGAAAATGCAGTTGGAATGGTAGATTTTTACGGACTAGAAGAACATATTATAACTTTCATGAAGAGAGAAGAACAAAATGTTTGTACAGATGGTCTATTATCAGGAAAGCCACATCCAAGAGCATATGGATCATTCCCTAAAATATTAGGAAGATATGTTAGAGAATTAGGAGTACTGACTTTACAAGAAGCAGTTCATAAAATGACTAAAAAAGCTGCACAAAGTTTCAGTATAAAAGATAGAGGTCAACTAAAAGAAGGATACTTTGCAGATATAGTTATCTTTGATAAAGACAAAGTTTCAGGGTGTGATGATTATATTGATTCTACTCAATATCCAACAGGTATAGATTATGTAATCATAAATGGAAACTGTGTAATTGAAGAAAATGAATATAAACATATTAAGGCTGGTAAAGTATTGAGATAACCTTAGGAGGTATCAAAACATGATATTAGTTGGAAATGGGAGATTGATAACTAAAAATGAACAAAATCCATATATGGATGATGGGTGTGTAGTTATTGAAGGCAATGTTATAAAAGAGATTGGTACAACTAAAGAAATGAAGGAAAAGTACTCAGATTATGAGTTTATAGATGCGAATAAAAAGGTAATAATGCCGGGGCTTATAAACACTCATATGCATATATATAGTTCTTTTGCTAGGGGAATGGCTGTACCAGGAAAACCATCAGAAAATTTTATGGAAATTCTAGAAAATTTGTGGTGGAGATTAGATAAAAAACTTACTTTAGAAGATACAAAATATAGTGCTTATGCAACTTATATAGATTCTATAAAAAATGGGGTTACAACAGTATTTGACCACCATGCAAGTCCATTTGATATAGAGGGAAGTTTATTTACTATAAAAGATGTAGCTAAAGACTTAGGTATTAGAACAAATCTTTGTTATGAAGTATCTGATAGAGATGGATTGAAAACGATAGATCAAGGAATTCGGGAAAACGTTAATTTTATAAAATTTGCTCAAAATGACGATTCAGATATGGTAAAAGGTATGTTTGGCCTTCATGCAGCTTTTACGTTATCTGATGAAACTTTAGAAAAATGTGCAAATGAAATGGCTAATCTAGATGCTGGGTATCATGTACATACAGCAGAGGGGATAGATGATGTCATTATAAATAAAGAAAAATACAATAAAAAGGTTGTACAAAGATTAAATGATTTCAATGTTTTAAATGATAAAACTATAGCAGTTCACTGTATTCATATAGATTCTGAAGAAATGGAATTAATAAAAGAAAATAAATCTTTTGTTGTACATAATCCAGAATCTAATATGGGAAATGCAGTTGGATGTGCTCCTGTAGTTCATTTATTAAACAAAGGAATAACTGTTGGATTAGGAACTGATGGATATACAAGTGATATGTTTGAATCTTTAAAGGTTGCAAATATAATACATAAACATCAATTAAGAGATCCAAGGGTTGGATGGGCAGAAGCTCCAACTATGTTATTTGAAAACAATAGAAAAATAGCTAGTAAGCATTATAAAAAAGATCTAGGAGTTTTAAAAGAGGGAGCATATGCTGATGTAATAGTTGTAGATTATATACCACATACTCCGCTTAATGAAAATACAGAAAACGGACACATAATATTTGGGATGACAGGAAGAAGTGTTGATACAACCATAATAAATGGAAAAGTATTGATGAAGGATAGAATTTTATTAAATATTGATGAAGAGTCGATATTAGCAAAGAGTAGAGAGATGAGCAACAAATTGTGGGATAGAATATAAAAATAATATAAAAGGGGGACTATAAATGTCTCAAGAAAAAAGCCCTAAAATAGCTCCGGTGGATGAGAGAATACCGGTATCCAAGTCATGGATATTCTCATTACAACACGTATTAGCAATGTGTGCAGGAGCGGTGGCAGTTCCTATGATGGTAGGAAGTGCTGCAGGACTAGACCATGAAAGTATAGTTTTTTTAATTAGTGCTTGTATATTTATGGCGGGGGTAGGAACGCTGATACAAGCTTTTGGTATAGGAAATATTGCAGGTGCTAAGATTCCGGTAATCGAAGGAACTAGCTTTGCGGCTGTTGCAGCCATGACATCTATAGCTTCATCATATCAAGATCCAAATCTAGCTATGCAAACTGTGTTTGGGGCAGTTATGGCAGCTGGATTATTATGTATAATAATAGCTCCAATATTTGAAAAAATAATAAGATTTTTCCCAAAAGTAGTAACAGGAACAGTAGTGTTGGTAATAGGAGTATCTCTATTACCAGTTGGGATTAAGTGGATAACTGATAGTAAAGTAGGGCCAGCTGAACCGTCTCAAGTAGGATTAGCACTAGCTGTATTAGCTATAACTATTATTCTATTTAAGTATTTAAAAGGAATATGGAATAGTGCAGCAATACTTTTTGCAATAGTAATCGGAACAGTATTAGCAGGTGTATTAGGTATGGCTGATTTTAGTAATATATCTAGTGCAAGTTGGTTTAGTGTTAATGTACCTTTAAAATTTGGTATGCCAGTATTTGAACCATCAGCAGTAATATCTTTAGGATTAATAATGTTAGTCCTAATGACTGAATCATTAGGAAACATGATGGCAATACATGAGATGGTAGATAAAGATATAGATGGAGCAAATATAAAAAGAGCATTAAGAGGAGATGGTATCTCAACTTTTCTATCTAGTATATTCAACTCATTCCCAATAACTCCATTTGCTCAAAATACAGGGCTTGTTGGATTGATGGGAATAAAGTCAAGATACATAGCGATACATGCAGGTATTATCTTATTGGTATTAGGATTTATACCTAAATTTGCATCAATAATAGCAGCAATACCTAAACAGGTTCTTGGTGGAGTAGGATTCGCGATGTTTGGGATGGTTTTAGTAGGTGGAATAAGAACTTTAAGCAAAGTTGAATTTAATGGAACAAAAAATGGAGTAATTGTAGCAATAAGTGTTGGATTAGCTATGATACCTTTAGCAAATCCTGATTTTTATCATAACTTCCCAAATTGGGTGCAAACAATATTCCATAGTGGTATAACAACAGGAAGTTTAGCTGCAGTTTTACTGAACATATTCTTTAATGAATTAGGAAGTAAAAAAGAATCAAACAATGATAATGAAACAGATGAAAAAGCAGTTTAAATATATTGATTAGAATGAGTTTTGTGAAAATATAAACAAAAATAAAAAAGGGGAGATTAAAAAATGGCAAATTTACAAGTTAAAATACACGATATGGAGTTTCCAAATCCAATAATGACAGCAGCAGGACCAGGAGCTAAAGATGGAGATTTATGTATAGAAGCTGTAAAAGGTGGAGCAGGAGGTATATGCACAAAAACTATATCTGTACTTCCAGCAGATGTACCAAGACCATGTATGGCAAATACTAATAGTGGGTTCTTAAATACGGAGTTATGGTCTGAATTACCAAAGGAACAATGGATAGCTGAAGAATATGCAAAAGCTAAAAGTGCAGGAGTTCCAGTAATAATAAGTATGGGATATACAGCAGAAGATATCGCTAAAGTAGCACCACTTGTTAAGCCTTATGCAGATGCAGTTGAATTATCTACACATTATGTAGGAACAGATGTTACTCCTATAGTAAATGCTTTAAAAGCTGCAAAAGCTGCATTAGACGTACCAGTATTTATGAAAATGAGTCCTCACACTGATATACAAACAATAGCAAAAGCTGTTGAAGAAGCAGGAGCAGATGGACTTGTAATGATAAATTCATTTGGGCCATGTATGGCAATAGATGTTGAAACAGGATTCCCTATAATGGGAAGTAAAACAGGATACGGATGGTTATCAGGAGCTCCAATAAGACCGTTAGCAGTAAGATGTATATACGAAGCTTCTAAAGTTGTAAATATACCAATAATAGGTGTAGGTGGAATAACTTGTGGAAGAGATGTTGCTGAAATGATGATGGCTGGGGCTTCAGCAGTACAAACTTGTACAGAAGCAATACTTAAAGGACCACAAGTATACGGAAAAATAGCTAGAGAATTAAACGAATTCTTAGAAGCAAATGGATATTCAGATGTAAATGAAATAAAAGGATTAGCACATAAGAAAGTTCAAGAAATGGAATTTAGAACTCATTCAGTAGCTCCACAAGTAGATCAAGATAAATGTATAAAATGTAAGAAATGCGTAACAAGTTGTGTATACGAAGCAATTGAAGTTGGAGATGAAATGGTTATAGATGAAGATAAATGTTTTGGATGTGGATTATGCGTAACACGATGTCCAAAGAGAGCATTAACAATGCAAATGGGTGCTGTAGAAGCAAAGTAAAGGCAGGAAATTAAAATGGGTCTAATTTTACAAGGTGGAACAATAGTAACGGATATAAAATCCTATAAAGCAGATGTAAGAATTGAAAATGAAAGAATAGCTGAAATTGGGTCTGATTTATTTAAAGAAGGAGATGAGATAGTACCTATAAATGGGTGCTATCTTGTACCTGGAGGAATAGATACTCACACTCATTTTGACTTAGATGTTGGAACTACAATAACAGCTGATAATTTTGAAACAGGAACTAAAGCAGCTATAGTTGGAGGAACAACTACAATACTAGATTTTGCTACTCAATCAAAAGAAAATACATTAAATGATGGCCTTAGAGAATGGCATGATAAATCTAGTGGAAGATGCTATTCAGATTATGGATTTCATATGGCTATAACAGATTGGAATGATACTACATCTAAAGAAATGGAAGATATGATAAATGAGGGTGTTACATCATTTAAAATGTATATGGCATATAAAGATACACTACAAGTTGATGATGGAATTATATTCAAGGCTTTAAAAAGAGCTAAGGAGTTAGGCGTACTTATAGGATTCCACTGTGAAAATGGAGATATAATAAATGAGCTAATAAATGAATGCAAAGAAAATAATCAATTGTCACCTAAATACCATCAGATAAGTAGACCGGTAGATTTAGAAGTAGAGGCGACTTATAGATTAATGAAGATCGCAAAGACTGCAAATGCACCAGTGTATGTAGTTCATTTAAGTTCAAAAGCTGCACTAGAAGAAGTTAAAAAAGCTAGATTGGATGGGGTTAAGGTATATACAGAAACTTGCCCACAATATTTGCTTTTAGATGATAAATTATATGATTTAGATGGGTTTGAAAGTGCTAAGTATGTGATGTCACCACCTCTTAGAAAAAAAGTAGATAACGAAGCTTTATGGAAAGCTTTAGAAGATGGAGATATTGATGCTATAGGAACAGACCATTGTTCATTTAACTATAAAGGGCAAAAGGATATTGGGATAAATGATTTTAGCAAAATTCCAAATGGAGGACCAGGAGTTGAACATAGAATGGGTCTTTTATACACATATGGAGTTAAAGAAGGAAAAATAAGCATGAATAAATTTGTAGAGTTAACATCTACAAAAGCAGCAAAATTATTTGGTATGTATCCTCAAAAAGGAAGCATTGAAGTGGGTAGCGATGCAGATTTAGTGGTTATAGATCCTGAAATAAAAAATACAATAAGCGCAGAAAATCAAACTCAAAATACGGACTATACTCCATACGAAGGATACGAAGTTGATTGCCAGTTTAGGCATGTATTTTTAAGGGGGATTGAAATTATAAAAGAAGGAAAGTTAACAGTAGAACATCCTACTGGAAAGTATATAGTAAGAACTATAAACTAGGGGGTCATATATGTTTGAATTCACATTAAACGGGGAAATTGTTCAAGCAAAAGAAAATAAAAAACTATTAGAGTTTTTAAGAGAAGATATGAACATAACTTCTGTAAAAAATGGATGTGCAGAGGGTGCATGTGGAACTTGTATGGTTATTATAGATGGTAAAGCTACAAAAGCTTGTGTATTTAACACACAAAAGTTAGTAGGTAAAAATATTGTTACCATAGAAGGAATGTCTGAAAAAGAAATGGATGCATATGCATATGCATTTACAAATGCAGGAGCAGTACAATGTGGGTTCTGCATACCTGGGATGGTAATAAGTTCTAAAGCATTACTAGATGTAAACCCAGATCCAACAGAAGAAGAAATAAGAAAAGCATTAAGAGGAAACATATGTAGATGTACAGGATATGTAAAGATAGTAGAAGCAGTAAAGCAAGCTGCTAAAATTCTTAGAGAAAATATAGAAGTTCCCAAAGTTGAGTGTAAAGGGCTTGTTGGAGATAAATTACATAGAGTGGATGCAGTAGCAAAAACTTTAGGTAAAGCAGAGTATGTAGATGATATTAGAATAGATGGAATGATTTATGGATCTGCATTAAGAACTATGTATCCAAGAGCTTTAGTAAAGAAAATTGATATAGAAGAAGCTAAAAATTATCCAGGTGTAGTAGCTGTATTAACTGCTAAAGATATACCTGGAACAATAAAAGTAGGTCACTTAAAGAAAGACTGGGATACGTTAATTCCAGAAGGTGAAATTACTAGATATTTAGGAGACTCAGTAGCACTAGTAGCTGCAAAATCAAAAGAAGCTTTAGAAGAAGCTAAGAAGTTAGTTAAGGTTGAGTATGAAGAACTAAAACCTTTAACTTGCCCAGAAGAAGCATTGAAAGAAGATGCACCTGAAATTCATGAGGGTGGAAATGTTTTAGTAGAAAAAGAATTAGTAAGAGGAAATGCTGATGAAAAAATAAAAAATTCTAAGCATGTAGTAACAAGAAGATATTCTGTTCCATTTAATGAGCATGCTTTTTTAGAGCCAGAATGTGCAGTAGCTGGACCTTATGAAGATGATGGTGTAATAATATATTCTTCAGATCAAGGAGTATATGCAACTCAACATGAGTGCGCAGATATGTTAGGTCTTCCACATGAAAAGGTTAGAGTAATAAATAAAATGGTTGGTGGAGGATTTGGAGGTAAAGAGGACATGAGTGTACAACATCATGCTGCTTTACTTGCATATCATACTAAGCAATATGTAAAGGTTCAACTAACTAGAAAAGAAAGCATAATAGTGCATCCAAAAAAACATGCAATGGAGATGGAGTTTACAACTTCATGTGATGAAAATGGATACTTAACAGCACTAAAAGCTACAATAGTTTCAGATACTGGGGCATATGCATCTCTAGGAGGTCCAGTATTAGAAAGAGCATGTACACATGCAGCAGGACCTTATAATTATCAAGATATAGATATACATGGTAAGGCAGTATATACAAATAATCCTCCAGGAGGGGCATTTAGAGGATTTGGAGTAACACAGAGCTGTTTTGCTACAGAATCAAATTTAAATTTACTAGCAGAAATGGTAGGAATATCTCCATGGGAGATAAGATATAGAAATGCTATAAGACCAGGTCAAGTATTACCAAATGGGCAAATAGCAGATGAAGGAACAGCTATGGTAGAAACATTAGAGGCTGTTAAGGAAGAGTATGATAAATATCCTTATGCAGGAATAGCTTGTGCTATGAAAAATGCAGGGGTAGGAGTAGGAATACCGGATATAGGTAGATGCAAGTTAGCTATAAAAGATGGGAAAATACATTTAAGAACAAGTGCATCTTGCATAGGCCAAGGATTAGCAACAACTATGATTCAAATGCTTTGTCAGACTACAGGGTTAAAACCAGAAGATGTTATATATCAAGCCCCTGATACTCATTTAACTCCTGATTCAGGAAATACTACAGCATCTAGACAAACTGTATTTACAGGAGAGGCAACAAAAAATGCATGCCTTGAACTTAAAAAGGAACTAGATTCTGGGAAAACAATAAATGACTTAGAGGGTAAAGAGTTTTTAGGAACATATTCTAGTGTGACAGATAGAATGGGATCTGATAAAGAAAATCCAGTGAGTCACGTTGCCTATGGATATGCTACTCAAGTTGTAATACTAGATGAAAATGGAAAATTAGAAAAAGTTATAGCTGCACATGATGTTGGTAGAGCAGTTAATCCAATTAATGTTGAAGGTCAAATCGAAGGTGGAGTAGTGATGTCATTAGGATATGCACTTACAGAAACTTATCCATTAGAAAATTGTGTGCCTAAAGCTAAGTATGGGACACTAGGACTTTTTAAATCAACAGATGCTCCACCAATAGAGCCTATAATAATAGAAAAAAATAAAGATGGGTTGGCATATGGAGCTAAAGGTATAGGGGAAATAACAGCAATACCAACAGCACCTGCAACAGCAAATGCTTACTATAGATTTGATAAAGAGTTTAGAACTAGCTTACCGCTTATAAATACAGCTTATAAGAAAAAATAAAATGTTAACTATTAAAAAATAGCCCCCTTTTGTCCGGGGTCTATTTTTATTACTATAATACCATCATATGTTTTTATGGGAGTTATTGATTTAGAGGAAAAATATATAATACATATAGTTAATTAAAAAAGAAAAAATTATAGAAATATAATATTTGAAATTACATAAATACTACCTTTTAGTGTGTGTCATACCGAAAAGTGCCTTCTTTTTTTTTGTTTTGAGTCTATCTATACTAATAAATGTAATCAACAACAAATAAAAACTAGGAGGAATCAATATGAATAGATTTACAATACCAAGAGACTTATATTTTGGAGATGACGCAATAGATTATTTAAAAAATGCAAGAGGTAAAAAAGCAATGCTTGTTATAGGGTCTGAGAGATTAATAAAAGATGGAACAGTTCCTAAAATACAAGAGAACTTAAAAGAAGCAAATATAGAGACAGTAATCTTTAAAGGAGTTGAAAATGATCCATCAGTTGCTACTGTAAGAAAAGGTGTTGAAATGATGAATGAATTCAATCCTGACTTAATAATAGGAATAGGAGGAGGTTCTCCGATAGATGCGGCAAAAGCTATGTGGATATTCTACGAGTATCCAGAATTTACTTTCGAAGAAGCTGCAAAACCATTTAACTTACCAGAACTTAGACAGAAAGCTCACTTCATAGCGATACCAACTACAAGTGGAACTGCAACAGAAGTAACTTCATTCTCAGTAATAACAGATAATGAAACAGGAGTTAAATATCCAATAGCAGACTATAACATAACACCAGATATAGCTATAGTAGATACTAAATTAGTTCAAACTATGCCTAAAACATTAGTAGCAAACACTGGTATGGATGCTTTAACACATGCAATAGAAGCTTATGTATCTAATGCTAGAAATCCAATAACAGATGCTTTATCTATGAAATCAATAGAAATGATTTATGAAAATTTAGTTAAATCTTTCAATGGTGAAGACCAAGCGAGAAAAGATATGCATATAGCTCAAAACTTAGCAGGTATGGCATTCTCAAATGCAATATTAGGTATAGTTCACTCTATGGCACATAAAACAGGTAAGATATTTGATATACCTCACGGTTTAGCAAATGCGATTTACTTACCAGCTGCAATACAATTTAATTCAAAAACAGCAAAAGCTGCATATGCAGATATAGCTAAGAGATTAGGTTTAGTTGGGAATACAGAAGATGAATTAGTAAATTCATTAGTAAATGTTGTAAAACAATTTAGAAAAGACATGGGAATGGCTAACTCATTAAAAGAATTTGGTTTATCTGAAGAAGTATTTAACAAAAACTTACAATCTATATCAGAAACAACATTGGCTGATCCATGTACAGGTACAAATCCAAGACAGATATCAGTAGAAGAAATGAAAGAATTATTTAAAGCAGTTTACTATGGAGAAGATGTAAACTTCTAATAAATATATATTTACTAATTGGAATAAGCCACCTATGAAAATAGGGGCTTTATTTCTATTAAATTCAGGAAGGAACATGAATTGTTAGTACAATAAAATCAAACGATAGAGGATAAGTTTAAAAAAATTATAATAACCTTTATAAATTTCATCTAAGGTGGTGTAAAATGACAGAATTAATAAATAAAGCAAATAAGTGCTTACTATGCAAAAATCCAAGATGTAAGCAAAGCTGCCCTATAAATACAGAAATACCAACAATTATAAGATTATATAAGGATGGGAAAATAAAAGAGGCAGGAGAAATATTATTTAATAACAATCCATTATCAGCAATATGTGCTATAGTATGTCCTCATGAAAAACAATGTTTAGGTAGTTGTATAAAAGGAATAAAAGGAAAAGCTATTGAGTTTTATAAGATAGAAGAATATATATCAACAGAGTTTTTAAAATTTGGAAAGTTAAAAATAAATATAGATAAAAATAATAAAAAAATTGCAATTGTGGGTTCGGGACCAGCAGGTCTTACTGTAGCAGTTGAACTTATAAAAAAAGGTTATGATGTAACAGTCTTTGAGAAGAATGAAGAGTTAGGGGGTATTCTAAGGTATGGTATACCTGAGTTTAGATTACCAAGAAGTATAATAGATAATTTAATAAACACATTAAAAGAAGCAGGGGTTAAGTTTAAAGTAAATACAACAATAGGACAAATTATAACTATAGATAAGTTATTTGAGGATGGGTATGATGCTGTATTTATAGGTACGGGTACTTGGAATCCAAAGAGATTAAATATAAAAGGGGAAACTTTAGGAAACTCTTACTATGCAATAGATTACTTAAGATCTCCAAAGAACTATGATATAGGTGGAAAAGTGGTTGTAATAGGTGCGGGAAATGTTGCTATGGATGCAGCAAGAAGTGCTAAATATTATGGAGCTAAAGAGGTATATGTTGCTTATAGAAGAGGTTTTTCAAATATGAGTGCAACTAAAGCAGAAATAGAAGATGCATTAAAAGAAGGGGTTGAATTTTTAACATACAAAGCTCCAGTTGAAATAAATGAAAATGGGATTGTGCTTATGGATACTAAAAAAAATATTGATGAAGATGGAAATATTTCAGTGGTTAAGATTGAAAATAGTGAGAAATTATTTCAATGTGATTCTATCTTAATTGCAATTAGTCAAATACCACGAAATACTATTATTTCAAACAATAAAAGTTTAAAGGCTAATGATAGAGGACTTATCATAACAGATAGTGACGGAAGTACATCAAGAGAAGGAGTATTTTCTAGTGGGGATGTTGCTTATGGACCTAAAACTGTTATAGAAGCAGTAGTTTCAGCTAAAGCTGTTGCAAATTCTATAGATAATTACTTAAAATCAAAAGAAAATATTTAAAAATTCTTTTGTAAATATAGTAATGAGGTTATGAAAATAGAAGGAAGACCCTTCTATTTCCTTTTAGAAAATTCATTAACAAATTCTTTACCCCAAACATCCATTTGATTTAATATAGGCAATAGTTTTTTACCTAAATCCGTAAGTGAATATTCAACCATAGGAGGAACTTGATTATAGACTTTTCTATGTATAAGAAGATTTTTTTCTAAAAATCTTAATTGTTGAGTTAACATCTTTTGGCTTATATCTGGGATTATGGTTCTAAATTCATTGTATCGAATAACCTCATGAATACCTAAATTCCATAGTATAAGAGATTTCCACTTACCACCTATAACTTCAAGTGTAACTTCAATTTCACATCTATAATGACTACAGCTAACTTTATTTGTTCTATCTACAGGCAAACAATCACCTCCTAAAAAAAAATATATATATCATTTTATCATGACTTGTAAACAATAATCAAAAATTATATCATATATAGATTTATAGAAAGAAGGGTTAACCTGAGAACTAAATTATTTAAGCTTATTAAATTAATGATTGGATTTATATTTTGTGCAGTAGGAATAGTATTAACTATAAATGCAAATTTAGGGTTATCCTCTTGGGATGTATTACACGAAGGGATATCTAAAACTACAGGTATTACTATAGGAAATGCAAATATATTGTTAGTGCTATAGTATTAGCTCTAAATGTATTTTGGGGTGAAAATTTAGGATTGGGAATTTTAATGATAGTTATAGGAATGATTCTACTAAGTGTAGGATGTTATTTATATATTGGAGTAGGAATAGGAAGTGGGGCTAGAGATGGTATGATGGTTGCACTTCAAAAAAGAAGTGGGAGATCAATTAGAGTATTAAGGGGATTTTTAGAAATAGGAGTAGTGATTATAGGCTTTTTATTAGGGAGAACTATTGGAATTGGAACGATTATAACTAGTATTGGACTAGGTTATTGCATGCAGTTTATTTTTAAAATATTTAATTTTAATGTAGTTAGTGTGAACCATAGGTATATAAAAGAGGATATAAAAAGTTTAAATCCATTTTTTTATAAACAGTCTTACAAAATCAACGTTTATAAATAAGACTTTTAAATGATTTATTAAAATAAAAAATAAAATTGTATGTGTTTCTATATTGATATTATATTGTTAGTTATAGTAAATGAATTTTGTATAACTAACAATATAGTAGATTTTAAAATGATATAATTGACTAAAAATATTGATTATAGAGAGGATATAAATGAGTAATAAAACTAATATAAAAGACTTATTTACAATAGGAGAAATAGCAATTTTATTTGACATTAATAAAAAGACATTAAGGTATTATGATGAAATAGATTTATTTAAACCAAGTTATATAGACGAAAAAAACAACTATAGATATTACACAACAAATCAATTTGAAAAATTAAATACTATAATTTATCTAAAAAGCATGGGAATACCTCTAAGTAAAATAAAATCTCATTTAGATAATAGAAGTATAAATAACACTCTTAACTTATTCGAAATTCAAGAAGAAGCAATTAAGAAAAAAATAGAAGAATTAGAAATTATACAAAATAAAGTTAAGGGTAGAATTAGTAAAATAAAAGATTCAATAGACTATGAAAAAATAAATAAGATAATAGAATCTGATATTGAAGAGAGGTCTATTGTTTTATTAAAAGAAGAAGTTAAGACAAACAAAGACTTAGAGATTTCTATTAGAAAACTAGAAAATAAGGCAAATAAAAAATCATCTATATTTTTAGGAGAAGTAGGTGTTTCTATATCTAAAGATAAATTAAAACATAAATTATTCAAAGAGTATGACTCAACTTTTATTTTTGTAGAAAATAAAAAATACAGTAAAGAAATAAGCAAAATTTTACCTAAAGGAAGGTATATATGTTTAAGGTTTAATGGATTACATGATGATTCTGATATTTACTATGAAAGAATTTTAAAATATATAGAACAAAATAACTATGAAATATTAGAGGATTCCATAGAAATAACATTAGTTGATTCAGGATTAACCACAAATTCTT
Organism: Paraclostridium bifermentans; assembly: GCF_019916025.1. Taxonomy (NCBI): domain Bacteria; kingdom Bacillati; phylum Bacillota; class Clostridia; order Peptostreptococcales; family Peptostreptococcaceae; genus Paraclostridium; species Paraclostridium bifermentans. Next base: position 398,140 of record NZ_CP079737.1, read on the forward strand.
CAGAATATGTAACAGAAATACAAATACTAGTAAAAAAATATTGACATTCCAGCTACTGGAATGTTTATTATTTTTATAATAAACATGGTAGTAAAATACGAGTTTTATTATAAATAGGACTCAAAGTTTTGGAGGATTAATATGAAATTTAGTGTATCAAGTGAAGTCTTTGAAAAGTTAGATAATGTTTGTTTTGGAGTTATAGTAGCAAAGGGAATTGATAATAGCTTAGTAAAAAATGATATTATAGAAAAATTAAACCAATCAATAAAAAACTGTGAAGATGAGTTTAAAGACACTAAGGTTAAAGAATTAGAGGGCATACTATATTATAGAGATGCATTTAAAGCACTAGGAATTAACCCAAATAAATTTATGAGTTCTATTGAAGCTATGCTTACTAGAACATCTAAAGGTAAAGGACTACCTAATATAAGCCCTATTGTAGATTTAGGAAATGCAGTATCTTTAAAATATATGGTTCCATTAGGAGCACATGATATAGATACACTAGATGGGGATATAGAGGTTAGATTTTCTAAAGAAGGGGATAGTTTTATTCCTTTAGGAACTGAAGAAACAGAAATTTTGGAAGATGGTGAATTAATTTATTCAGCTGGAGACAATGTAAGAACAAGAAGATGGATATGGAGACAAAGCGAGCAAGGAAAAATCACCAATGAAAGTAAGAACATATTTTTCCCTATAGATGGATTTACAAATAAAAACTATGATAGTGTTATGTCGGCAAGAGATGAATTAGCAAGTTTATTAAAAGAAGTATTTTCTTGTGATGTAAAGGTAGGATTTATAGATAAGAATAATACTGAATTTGAGATATAAAATTAGTAAAAAGGTTTAAGGGGTGTCCTATTTAACCCATTAAACCTTTTTATTTGTTTAATGGGTTAAAAATGTAACGAAATCTAATGATTAGCTAAATTAAATTTAAAAAGGATTTCTTAATAAAGTAAAAAAACATTTACTGAAATTTCAATGATTATATGTAATGTATTTTTAAAAAAATTAATTTGGCATAGATATTGCTTAATAGTATTATGAAATAAAAGTATAAGGATGGTGACTTTAGGGTTTCAGGAAAAGGATATCAAGAAAGACATGAGGTTAATGAGTAATTTACTAGATACAAATATTTAAAAATGAAGAACAGGAATACAATAGTAATTTAAAATATATTGACATTCCTGTAACTGGAATGTTTATTATCGTTATAACAAATATTCTACAAAATATAAATAAAAGAGATTAAGAAGGATGGACAGTTAAAATGAGCAAAAACATAGAAAAAAGAAAACCTACGTTTCAGTTTGCAGTGTTAGTAATGGTTGCAATTATATCTTTAACTACAGTTGGAATGGTTGTATTTAAGGCATCTATAACAACAATGTTTTTATTATCATGGTTAATAGTAGTTCCTGCTGCTATGAAGTTAGGTTACACGAATAGTGAAATTGAAGAAATGGGATTTGATGTTGGAAAAGGTGCATTTCAATCTAATATAATTGTGCTTTCTGTTGGAGTATTGATTGCTACATGGATAGCGGCTGGAACTATTCCAACTATAGTTTACAGTGGACTTGCTATAATAACACCTAAATACTTTTTAGTTACAACATTAGTAGTATGTTCTTTAACATCTATAGCTACGGGAACTTCATGGGGGACTTTAGGTACTTCAGGTATAGCTTTAATGAGTATTGGAACTAGTATGGGGGTTCCTGCGGGTTTAACAGCTGGAGCTATAATATCTGGTGCGTTTTTTGGAGATAAGATTTCTCCTCTTTCAGATTCTACGAACTTATCAGCTGCAGTTTGTAAAACCGATGTTATAACTCATATAAAACATATGACTTTATCGGCAGTTCCGGCTTATATAATTTGTGTAGTTTTATATACAGTTATAGGATTTAAATATGCTAATAATACTATAGATTACAATCAAATAAATCAAGTAATGGAAGTTTTAAAAGCTAATTTTAATATAGGATTTGTTTCAATAATACCAATAATATTTTTACTTATTCTATTACTTTTACAAAAGCCATCTATAGTTTCCATACTAGCTTCTGGAGTAGCAGGCGCAATTATAGCGTTTTTCCAAGAAGGAGAAAGTGTTAGTAAGTTATTAAATTATATGCTTAATGGTTTTTCTATAGATACAGGTCTTGAATATACAGATAAACTATTAAATCGTGGTGGAATAATGAGTATGGCAGAGACTGTATTATTAGTATTTATAGTATTTGTTATAGCTGGAATTTTACAAAAGGCAGGGTTTTTAGAAGTTTTATTACAACCTATGTTAAGTAAGATAGGAAAGTCTAGAACTAAATTAATTGGAACTACATTTATATCTAGTTATCTTGCAAATGCGTTTAGTTCTTCTATGATGTTTACATCTGTATTTGTCGGAACTATAATGGAACCTTTATACAAGGAATTTAATTTAAAACCTGAAAACTTATCTAGGATTATACAAGATACTGCAACCTTAGGGGCTCCACTAATTCCATGGAATTCAAATGCAATATTTTGTAGTCAAACATTAGGAGTTAGTTCTTTTGAATTTATTCCATACTGTTTCTTAAACTGGATAACTCCTTTAATAACATTTATATATGGAGTTACAGGATTTACAATGAAAACATACACAGAAGAAGAAGTTGTTATGATGAGAGAAGTTGAAGAAGTTATATAAAAAGGAGAAATTAATATGGAGTTTCATTATTATTATATAATTCAAGATATTGTAGGCGTACTTATGGCATTTATAGGGATAAGAATGTGTACATTAAGTATAAGAATGATTTTATCGAGTAAAAAATCTAAAAATGGAATATTAATATCTATTAGCTATGCTTTAATTACAATTGCTGGTGTTAACTTATTATTTAATAACTTCAGATTAAAGACTTGGATTGTAAGTATAATTTTGATACTTTTAAGTTTATTAATTACAAATATAGTTAAAACTGATAAAACAATATAAATATACATTAAATAAAACTCATGTCCATTGGATATGAGTTTTTTGTTGATTTTAAAAATTATATATGGTAAAACCGTATTAAGCAAAAAGCTAATATGGAAAGGGTTGAGGTATCGATGGAGTTTATACCTGCAAAGACTATTATATCTGGATATAAAGAAAACCCAAATTGGTTTGGTATTAATTATGGGATGAATATATATAAAGGTTGTTGCCATGGTTGCATATACTGTGATTCAAGAAGCAACTGCTATCAAATAATAGAGTTTGATAGAGTTAGAATTAAAGAAAATTCAACTGAAACAATAAAAAAGGAACTTAAGTCAAAGAAAACAAAAGGGGTTGTAGGTACAGGTGCTATGAGTGATCCATACAATCCATTTGAAGAAAAATTTATGTTAACAAGAGAAGCTTTAAAAGCAGTAGATGAAAATAGATTTGGGATATCAATTGCTACTAAAAGTGATTTAATAACTAGAGATATAGATATATTAAAAAGAATACAAAGTCATTCACCTACGATTATAAAGATAACTATAACTACATACGATGATAATCTATGTAAAAAGGTAGAAAGTAATGTCTGCCCAACATCTAAAAGATTTGAAGCTTTGAAGAAACTTTCAGATAATGGAATATATGCAGGTGTTTTATTAATGCCGATATTACCTTTTATTAATGATAATGAAGATAATATAAAAAATATTATTAAAAAGGCTTATGAATCGGGAGCTAAATTTGTATTCACTTATGGATTAGGAGTAACGTTAAGACAAAATCAAAGAGAATACTATTTTGAACAATTAAGAAAGATATTTCCAGGTGAGGATTTAGATAAAAAGTACGAAAAAATTTACGGGGAATCTTATGAAAATGGAGCTAGGAATTATGAGCATCTATGTAATGTTTTCAAAGAAGAGTGTGAAAAATATAATCTTTTATATAAAATGAAAGATATTATAAATGATTATAAAAATAAATATGAAAAAACTCAAATTAGTTGGTTTTAATATAAAAGGGAGACGTTTGTATGGTTAGGTTTGAAGTAAATACAAAAGATAGATTTGGAATTACAACCGAGATTTTGTACAAGCTTTACAATAAAAATATAGATTTAGTATCTATGGAAGTTTTTCCTACAAAGGTTTGTATAAAGATAAATGATATCGATGCAAAAACTAAAGAAATATTAAAAGAAGCTATTTGTAGCATAGCAGATGTAATATCAGTAAATGAAGTAGAACTTTTATCTTACGAAAAAAATGAGAGACAACTTCTCGCAGTTATTAACTCAGTAGATGAAGGAATTATATCTATTGATAAGGACTTTAAAATTAATATATTCAATAATTACTGCCAAGAATTATTCAATTATAAAAAAGCAGAAGTAGTAGGTAGAGACATTAGAGAAATTGTAGGCAATGATGATATAATTGCGGATTTAGTTAATAAGGGAATAGAGTATGATAATATAAAATCTAGTTTGAAGCATGGAGATACTACAAGTAGTTATATTACTACAGGTAGAAGAATAACTAATGACTATGATGAAACTGTAGGAGCAGTTATTTCTATTAAAGATGTTAATAAAGCGAAACAACTGGTTAAAGTAATAAATAAGAATAATGATGGACCGTTTAAAGATATAATTGGAAATAGCAAAAGTATGGGCAAAGTAAAAAAAGTAACTACAACAATAGCTAAAAGTAATTCTACTGTTTTATTAAGGGGTGACAGTGGTACAGGTAAAGAGCTTTTTGCAAATGCTATTCACAACTTAAGTGATAGAAAAGACGAAAGATTTGTAGCTATTAACTGTGCTGCACTGCCAGATAGTTTATTAGAAAGTGAGCTATTTGGATATGAAAAAGGAAGTTTTACAGGAGCAATGCAAAGTGGTAAAGAAGGTTTATTTAAAGAAGCTAATAAAGGAACTATATTTTTAGATGAAATAGGAGAATTATCAATGATTCTTCAAGCTAAACTGCTTAGAGTTTTACAAGAAGGAAAAATAAGAAAAATAGGAAGTAGTAAAGAAGAAGCTGTTGATGTTAGAGTAATAGCTGCTACTCATAAAAATCTTGAAAAAATGATAAAAGAGGGAAGCTTTAGAGAAGATTTGTATTATAGATTAAATGTAATTCCTATTAAGATACCAAATTTAAAAGAACGACTAGATGATATACCTATACTAGTTCAATTTTTTATAAATAAACTTAATAAGAAGTTAAATAAAGATATAAGGGGTTTTAAGAAAGAATTTATAGATGAATTAATGAGTTATGATTGGCCAGGGAATGTAAGAGAACTTCAAAATTTAATTGAGAGAGCTATGAATTTATGCAATGGAGATATTTTAACTACTCAACATATTGTTATAGACTCTATATATAAAGATGAAGATATTACTGATAGTTTTATAGAAGAAGATGAAGAGGTAGAATTTAACTCATTAAAAGAAGAAATGGAAAGATATGAAAAAGAAATAATTATGAAAGTATATGATTCAAATAAAAGTTATAGATCAAGTGCAAAAATACTAGGGATATCTCACACTGCAGTTATGAATAAAATTAAAAAATATAATATAAAGGAAGATGATTTGTAAATAAAGCTTTACATATGTAAATAAATATTTACAGTAAGTATAATGATTTGTAAATAAAGGTTTACATTAAAAAATTATCTTTGAAAATATAAATTCCAACTTTGTGTAAACGTTTCGAAAAATAGCGTATTTTCAATGTTTTTGCGTTTTTAAAATTAAATAAATATTTTTATTCGAAAATAAAAAAGTTTGGCATGAGAGTTGCTCATATATAATAGCGTAAATAAATTTAAAGGGGGAACTCAAAATGGAAAACTTAAAGAATAAAAAATTCGCAACAAAAGCTATACACGGAGGTCATAAAAAGGATCCAGTATCAGGGGCTTTAACTACACCTATATATCAAACATCAACTTTCGTATTTGATAGTGCTGAACAAGGTGGTAGAAGATTTGCATTAGAAGAAGATGGATTTATATATTCAAGACTTGGGAACCCAACAAATGCGCAACTAGAAGAAAAAATGGCACTATTAGAAAATGGAGAAGCTTGTATGTCAACAGGTTCAGGAATAGGTGCTATAACTTCAGCATTATGGACTGCATTAAAAGCAGGAGATCATATAGTTGCAAGTAAAACTTTATATGGTTGCACTTATGCAATGTTAAACCATGGAATAAGCAGATACGGAGTAGAAGTTACTTTTGTAGATGCAACTAACTTAGATGAAGTAAAAGGAGCTATGAAAGAAAACACTAAAGTTGTTTACTTAGAAACTCCAGCTAACCCAGACTTAAAATTAGTTGATATAGAAGCTATATCTAAAATAGCTCATGAAGTAGAAGGTTGTATGGTATTTGTTGATAACACTTTCTGTACTCCATACTTACAAAGACCAATTGAATTAGGAGCTGACGTTGTTGTACACTCTGCTACTAAGTACTTAAATGGACACGGAGATGTTATAGCAGGTTTCGTTGTTGGGAAAAAAGACTTTATAACTCAAGTAAGATTATTCGGAGTTAAGGATATGACAGGTTCTGTTTTATCTCCATTTGATGCTTACTTAATATTAAGAGGTATGAAAACTTTACAAATAAGAATGGATAGACATACTAAGAATGCTATAGAAGTTGCTAAATTCTTAGAATCTCATCCAAATGTAGAAACAGTTAGCTACCCAGGATTAGAAAGTTTCCCACAATATGAATTAGCTAAAAAACAAATGGACATGCCAGGAGGTATGATAGCATTTGAAGTTAAAGGCGGACTTGAAGGTGGTAAAAAATTACTAAACTCTTTAGAGTTATGTACTCTTGCAGTTAGTTTAGGTGATTGTGAAACATTAATACAACATCCTGCTTCAATGACTCACTCTCCATATACTCAAGAAGAAAGAGCTGAAGCTGGAATATCTGAAGGATTAATAAGAATATCTGTTGGTCTTGAAGATGCAGAAGATATAATAGCAGATTTAAAACAAGGTTTAGATAGATTATAATAAATATTTATAAATAAAAAAGGCTACAATTCTATGAAATTGTAGCCTTTTTATTAATTAAAAGCAGTTAGATAGTTATATAAAGTAGATTGATTTGATTCGCTGTAATTCATGTCATTTATTATATTTAATATTCTAGATATTTTTATAAATAAAATCTTTTCTTTTATGTTAGATGTAGACTTGGTAGCTTCCTGTATTCGTGATTCCATGATATCTAGATTACTAGAATTAATTAATATAGATTCTACATTAAATAGTATTTTATTAAATACTTGATCATCTTTTTCTAGTAAATATATTTGGTATAAATCATTCATTAAAACTTTGTTTTTATTTATAAATGATTTATCCATATTTAAACCATTTTGATTTAAGTAACTTATTCTTAAATCTATTAAATCTGGGATTAAATATAATATTCCTATAACACTTGTACTTTTATTACCCTCATTAAGAAGAACTTCTCCAAGCATTTTTCTAGAAGAATCTCTTTGAATGTTGTTTAAGTTATTTTCCTCATCTAAGAGTTTACGACTAAATACGAATTTATTGGCTAATAAAGATATAGCAATACCTATAACAACAAATACTATTCTATTGATTATTATAAAGTTAGGATTTGGAACGTATAATGCAGCTGAAGCTACAGCTGATACTGTAACAAATGCAACTAAATTTCTATAATCAGATACATACGACATTAGGTATCCAGCTAGTACTAGCATTACAGTCCTTAAGCCAGGGTCGGTAACTATATTAAATAAAATAGCCATCACAATTGAGCCCATTATAGTACCTATTATCCTCTTTTTTGACTTGCGAATAGTGTACTCAGAATGTGGTTGTGATAATGCAAAAACTGTGTAAACTGCCCATTCGCCATATTCTATATTGAAGAATTTAACAATAAAGAATGTCAATGAAACAACTAAACCTAATCGTATACCATAAGCAAATCGAGGAGACTTGAGGTTCATAAGATTTTTCTGAACGTGCAGTTCTTTGAACTCTTGAGGTATAGAAAGTTCATTTTGTACATTTTTTTGATTATTAATCGTATTTTTATATATTTTTAACTCTACATTTAAAGTTTTAACTACATCAATGAAATCATAAACAACTTCGATATCTACAATATCTAGTAAGCATAAATTAAGTTCACTATACTTACACTCTAAGTCGGTTATATTAACATCAAATTTATCATTTTTTATATCATTTACTACAGTAAATATATCGTCTAGAATTTGTGAAGAATAACTTTTGTTTTCTACATTACTTAGTATATAATTTATTTTCTCTAGACAAGATAATATATTCAATGTGTTTACTCCACATTCTGTAAAATGAGATTCACTTTTCCCACTCTCAAATATTAACGATTTAAGATTAGCTATATTTAAAGATAAAGATGTATCTATATTTTTAGTATCACTTTGTGATCTTAATAAATCAATTTTAATCAATAAATCATCTACTATTTTGTTGAACATAGAATTTCTTGATTTAGTTAGTTTATTTTTATTAGCTAATAATTGAACACCCATTATCATAAATGCTCCAGCAACCAGAGATAAAAGTCTTAGAGGTAATTGAGATATTGATATAGGGGAAACTATCATTAACATATAGTGTAAGCCTACCATCATATTAACGGGTTTTTTTAATTCATAACTAAAATAATAACCTATAAATAACATTATTGAAAAGTTAAGTATTAATCCTAATAATACATTTTGAGAAACTAAAAAAGCAGATAATCCAAATGCTAAATTAAGAACTATTAAGTTCAATAGATTTTTAATTGGATTTAGTGTTAAATCCGTTTGCAATAGTACAAGCATAAGTACAACTGTCGTAACCCCTATAAGGGAATTTTCTGGCTTGAATATACTTTTAAACAAACTCACTAATAAAACTACAAATATAAAAATTAAAGTTTTAGAAAAAATTAGTGATATAATTTCTTTTTTATTTTTTTTCATTCTTCTATTTTCGCTCCTTCACATATGAACATTTTCAAAATAATATCATATGTTTTAATAAAAACCAAGTTGTTCATACGATACGTGAGTGAACTAAAAAAAATTTTATTTATAAAATGTTCTCTAGAAAATGCAATATATTTGTACTTTTCTTATTATATTTCGAATGCGTCTGTATGAATTTTAATAAATAAAGTGAATAATTCATCTGTAAAATAATTTTAAAATAAAACGAATTGACACCTATTAAGGATATAGAGTAAAATTTCTCAGTACAGTAGAACTTATAATTTTAAAAGAAAGGAAATTTGAAATGTATGAAAAGTAGGTTTAAGAATATAATTAGCTCAGAGGTGTTTACCAGGCGTATTACTTATAGTTTCAACAATAGTTTCTTTATTAATAGCAAATAGTCAACAAGGAGAAGTATACCATCATTTATTAAGTAAAATTCCCCTATTAGGAGACTTTAATATTCATATGATAATAAATGATTTTTTAATGGCAATATTTTTCTTATTTGTAGGACTTGAAATTAAAAATGAGATATTAAATGGGAATTTATCTAGTTTTAAAAAGGCTTCATTTCCTATAATAGGTGCTATTGGTGGAGTTCTGGTTCCAGCAATTATATTTTTAATATTTAATTCTAATACAAATTATTCTATTGGCGTAGGAGTGCCTATATCAACTGACATAGCCTTTGCAATAGGTATATTTATGATATTAAAAAACAAATTAAATCCAGCATTAAAGATATTTTTATTATCTTTAGCTGTTGTTGATGACTTGATATCTATTTTAGTAATAGGAGTATTGTATTCTTCAGATATAGACATAGGTTTTTTAATACTTTCAGTTATAACATTTGGGGTATTAATTTTAATGAATAGAAGAAACATAGATAAAGTTACTCCATACATGATGATAGGTATGGTTTTATGGATATTTATTTACTATAGTGGCATACATGCGACTATAAGTGGGGTACTAATTGCTATAGCTATACCATCTAAAAAAATAATAGCCTCAAAACAACCTATGATGTATAGGTTAGAACATAAGTTAGCTCCTTTATGTAACTTAGTTATATTACCTTTATTTGCTTTAGCAAATACAGCTATAAATTTAAACATAGATATAGACTTTAATTCAACTAATACATTAATAACAGGAGTAGTAATGGGGTTAGTAGTTGGAAAGCCACTTGGTATAATGTTATTCACTTGGCTAGGAACTAAACTTAATATAACAGAAAAGCCAGAAGGCATAGAATGGGCAGATATAATACCTGTTTCGTTACTAGCGGGAATAGGTTTTACAATGTCTATATTCGTGTCTGAAATAGCTTTTGTGGGTAATGGAGAACTCGTTAATATATGTAAAATATCGATATTGTCATCCTCTATAGTTTCTATAGTCGCGACATACTTAGTTTCGTCTATGATTTATTTATATAAACAAAAAACTGATCATGTAATTGAGGCTAAGAGTGCATGATCTTTATAAATAATATACAAATTTATGAAATTAATTAAGTAAAATCTAGCTCGTATGTTATATCTATAGCTATTTATAGATTCGGCGAGCTAGATTTATTTATAAAATGGTTACTTTATTTTGAAAAACTTTAAAGCTTTTTCTTTTTCTTCTTCGCTAGCAAGCCAAGTTTTTATAAATGGATATTCTAAAATAACTTGAAAATCATTACTAACATTAAGTTTATGAATGATAATCATATAACTTGGAGTAGGAATTACTTCATGAATATAGCTTATCGCACCCCAATGATCATCTTTTACAGGGTATCTTAAACCTAAAAGAAAGTTTTCTACTGTATAAATAAAAGCATAAAAAGATGGAGAAGGATGATCCATATTTGCTAAAATATCTCTATTAGCATCATACATATATCCCTTTTGAGATAAAATACATTGTAAGTTTTTATAGTTTTCAATTTTATATAATTGATCTATATAGTCAGGGCTAAACATGTTATCACTATCAATTCTTATATGAAACACGTATTTATATGGACTAATAATTTCTTTTATTAGGTTATCGGCATCATCTGTAAAAATTATATTGTCAGGTAACTTTGGATATCTAGAAAGAGAATTATCTATTATCTCTTTTGTTCCAGGTGTATGTCTTAATATACATTTGAAATTTTGATTAGTTTGATTTATGAGACTTTTAGCTGTATAATCCATAAACACATCTACTCTTGGATCTATCCATTCTTTAGTTTGAGCCTTTTGGGATATGGGGGAGTAAAGAATTTTGAACCCACACCAAAAAGGATGATCTAATATATTGAATGGAATATCTATAATCATTATCTTTTCATCAATCATGAAAATTACACTCTCCTATAGAGTTATAAGTTAGATAAAAAAATATTATCTAGTTTATAATATTCGAAGTTCACAACTATTGTCACATTTTGATTTAATATAAAAATGCACAACGAATATAGAAAATATAAATACCATTGAGATGATATATAGATTTTTTCTATAAAGATTGGCGATTTATAGTGTATATGGTAGAATGTTGGAGAAAATTTTAATAAATTTAAAATTTTTAGAATTATTTTTATTGGGAAAAGCCAAAATAAATATTGAAATCATCCGAAAGAAAAATTATTTTAAGACAATGAAAATCATAACGGAGGAAGATGTATGAAAAGAAAATTAATTAGTGCATTGGTTGGAATCACAATGGTAGCAACAATGGCAGTAGGATGTAGTAAATCTTCGAATGAATCACAAGAGTCAGCGAAGGCAAAATCAGATGTAAAAGCTGAACAAGTAGATGCAAAAAAAGTCTTTGTATCTCCTCAGTGGGTACAAAGTGTGATAGATGGTAATCAACCAGAATCTAAAAATTATGAGATTTTAGAAGTTTCTTGGGGAACTTACAAAGATAGTCCAACTTATACAAAAGGACATATTCCAGGGGCAATACATGTAGATACTTCAAGTGTTGAATCTGAACCAATTTGGAATATATCAGATCCTAAAGTAGTTGAAAAAGGAATGTTAGATTTAGGAGTTACAAAAGATAAAACTATTATATTATATGGAAATGATATTTCTGCAGTAAGTAGAGTTGCATATGCATATCTTTGGGCAGGAGTTGAAAATGTTAAAGTATTAGACGGAGGAATTGATGCTTGGGAAAAAGCTGGATACAAGACTGAAACTAAAGTAGAAAAGGCTACTCCAGCAAAAGACTTTGGAGCTAAAGTACCTTCACACCCAGAATATTGGATGTCTATAGATGAAGTTAAAAAGAAATTAAAAGACGATTCTAATTTCCGTTTAGTTAGTATAAGAAGTAAAGAAGAGTTTGATGGGAAAACAAGTGGATACACTTATATAGATAGAGCTGGAGAACCTAAAGGTGCTGTTTGGGGTCATGCAGGAAGTGATCCTTACAATATGCAAGATTACTTACACAAAGATGGAACAGTTATAAGCGCTGATGAAATGCAAAAATTATGGTCAGATTCTGATATCAAAAAAGATAATGAACTTTCATTCTATTGTGGTACAGGATGGAGAGCTTCAGTTCCTTGGTTAATTGCTTACGATGCAGGATGGGAAGGAATGACTGTTTATGATGGTGGATGGAATGAGTGGCAAATGCATGGAAATCTTCCAGTACAAGTAGGAGATCCTAATAGCGGGGATTGTCAATACACTACAGTAGATAAACTACCAACAGATAAAGCTGCAAAAAAATAAATTATATAAAATTATATAAAATATATTATAATAAGGATAAGCACTGCATAGATTGCAGTGCTTATCTTAGATTTTAGACAAGGAAGTTGATATTTATGGGAACAGCAAAGAAAATTTTTTATGTTTTAGTAACTATAGTAGAAGCACTGATGTTAGTTGGTGCATATTTAGTAAATTACTTTACCCATGCTAAAATGGGAATGTTAAGACATGTAGTACATAAAAACTATATTTGGGAGCAAGAATATCCTATTCAAACTATAAAATATGTATCTATATTAGCTTTGTTTATATTAATGATTATTGTATTAGTAATGTATTTCAAAAAAAAGAATATGCTTAAAAAAATAGTAACTACAATGAGTATTACTATGGTTTTATTTGTAATTGCATTTGCTATATTTGTATTAATGTATTCATCTGAAGAAATAAGAGCATTTTATTATATGAGTGCCATATTTGGAGCAGTAACTTTAATCCAAATTATAAAAACTTTTATAGGTGTTATATGGTATAAAATTAAATAAGAAAATTAATTGAACTGAAAAAGAGTCTCAATGATAATAAGGCAATTATTATTATTGAGACTTTTTTACTATTAAAAAAAAGTATAATTACTATAAACAATTTCAATTAATGAATGAGCAAATGTAATGATATAATTTATCAAGTATGAAATTATATATTAATTAAAGTCATATTAGGAGGTAAATACATGGAACCAATATTATCATTACAAGAAAAAAATGAATTAAAGTCTAAAGGAATAGTTCCTCAAAAACAAGATGGTTACTTTGCTATAAGAGTAATAGGTAAATCAGGAGTATTTACTTCGAAAGAATTTAGCATATTATCTAAAGTTGCAGAGCAATATGGAAACAAAGAATTGAATTTAACTAGCAGGTTAACTGTGGAAATACCGTATATAAAGTATGATGATATAGAAAAAGTTATAAACATAATACAAGAAAATGGATTAATAGTAGGTGGAGGAGGTAAGACTGTAAGAGCAATTTTATCTTGCAAAGGAAGTGTCTGCTCTAACGGTCTTATAGATACTCAAAAAATATCAAAAGAAGTACATAATGAGTTTTTTGGAAGAGAGCTACCTGCCAAATTTAAAATAGCAGTATTAGGCTGTAAAAATAGCTATGGCAAGGCTCAATCTAATGATTTGAGTATATTACCATTAACAGGGGTTAGGATAGACAATAGGAAGTGTATTGAATGTAAAGTATGTTTAAAGGTATGTCCTGATAAAGCATTTGAGTACAAGGATGGTAAGTATTCAATAATAGAGGATAAATGTAGCAATTGTGGGAAATGCATTAGTTTTTGCCCAGCACATGCAGTAGAGAGTGATAGCAAAAAAATAGATATATTAGTATTTATAGGTGGAAGAATGGGTAGAGAAGCTAGTTTAGGAAAGCCATTAAGAAAGAAATTTAAAGAAGAAGATATATTAAAAGTTATAGATACAATTGTTAATTACTTTAAAGAAAATGCAAATGAAGGTGAGAGATTTGCCAAGCTTATAGACAGAGTTGGATTTGATAAAGTAGAAGAATGTATTATGAATTCTATATAGTTTTATATAAAAAAAAGTTTTTACTTACATGAAAAGCTTAAAATGTGGTAAAATAATAATACAACGAGTAGTTTTGATGACGTAAGTCCTGTTGTCAAAACTACTTTTTTTATATAATGAATATGAAATTGTATTTTAAAATATATGTATAAATATAATTTCTATTATGGGTCAAAAAAGCCAACCTAAAAGTAGGTAGCTTTTTTATTATTTTAAGGATGGTGAAATCTTAATGTTTAAGATTGACGATTGTGTAATGTACGGTATGACAGGAGCATGTAAAGTTATAGACATAACTAATGAAAAGTTTATAAATGGAGAAGACAGAAGATATTATGTATTAAGTCCAGTTTATGCTGAAAATATAATAATAAAAGCCCCTGTGGATAATAAAAATATTCCAATGAGAAAGACTATATCTAAAAGCAGTGCAACTTCACTACTAAATGATATGGCTAATATGGATGTTTCATGGATCGACGATGATAAAACAAGAAATAAAGAGTTTAATGCAATGCTGAAAAGCGGTAAATGTGAAGAACTTATAAAACTAATAAGAAATATATATTGCAATAATGAAAAAGTAAAATCTATTGGAAAAAAACCACATCAAGTAGATGATAATGTTATGAAAGAAGCAGAAAGACTTTTAAACGAAGAACTTGCAATTGCTTTAAACATATCTCCAGATGAAGTAATTCCATATATAACAAATCATATACCGCAACAAAATATTTAATTAAATCATTTTAAATGTAGCCTAAAAAAATATAGTAAGTAAAAGTTTAATAACAAAACATATTAGGTATATATTTAATAAATATATATCGGAGGAAAAAGAATATGTTAGAAGCAGGAGTTAAAGCACCAGATTTCAGACTACAAGATAAAGATGGAAACTTAGTAAGTTTATCAGATTTTAAAAATAAAAAAGTAGTATTATATTTCTACCCTAAGGATAGTACTCCAGGGTGTACTAAGCAAGCATGTTCATTTAGAGATAATTTTGAGAGTTTTAAATCAAAAGATATGGTAGTAATAGGTATAAGTAAGGATAGTGTAAAATCACATGAAAGATTTGCACAAAAAAATGAATTACCATTTATACTTTTATCAGATCCTGATCTTGATGCAATAAAAGCTTACGATGTATGGCAAGAAAAGAAATTATATGGGAAACTTGGGTTTGGAGTTATTAGAACAACTTACATCATAGATGAAAATGGTATTATAGAAAAGGCATACAACAAAGTTAAGGCAGATAAAAATGTAGGTGAAATATTAGAATATATAGGATAGATATATATTTTATTTACATCATAGAGATAATAAAGTACATTGATATTTATCAATGTACTTTTTATTTGCAATTATTTAAAATAGTATTAGGGAGTGATAAAAATGAATTTGAACATAAAAGAAATTAATGAAAAAAATTATCAAGAAATAACTAGTTTAAAAGTAGGGAAAGAACAACTTGGATATATTGAGAGCGTAGAAGTTTGTTTAAAAGAGTCAAAGGAATTTTCGTTATGGAGACCAGTAGGAATATACGATGGAGATAAAGCTATAGGATTTGCTATGTATGGCTTATTTAAAAATGAAGGTGAGAGAGGTAGGGTTTGGCTAGACAGATTTTTAATTTCTCACGAAAATCAAGGCAAGGGATATGGAGAATCAGGAGTAAGATTTTTACTAAATAGGTTAAAAGATGAATATGGATACAATAAAATTTATTTAAGCGTATATGATAATAATATAGGAGCTATTTCTTTATATAAAAAAATTGGATTTGAATTTAATGGAGAGTTTGATATAAATGGCGAAAAAGTAATGGTAATAAACATTTAGAGAAAAATTATAAATTTATTTTAAAGATAATAAAAAAGAAGCTGAATATAGCTTCTTTTTTGATTTATAATATAAATACAAATTTAACAATTAAGAAAAATGTAGAAAATTGATATAAACACACGAAATTTTTAAAAGGGTAAATTATTGTATGTTTTACAAAAAAAGAACATAGGATAAAATTAAATCATAATAGAGAGTCTGGAGGATGAAACCTAAAGATGAAAATTAGTAAACGCCAAAGTTTAATATTAAATTACTTAAATGAGTATCATTATATTTCACTAAAGCAAGTTGCTAAAAAGTTTAAAATAACTACAGCAACAGTAAAAAATGAAATAATATTAATTAATGAAATATTGATAAATTATGATACACAGTTAGTAATACAAGAAAATAATAAAATAAAGATTATAAATAAAGAAAATTTTATAGTTTTTCTAAAAGAAGCCCAGTCTCTTATAGAGTTTCCAATTCAAAATCAAATATTGATGACAATATTATTAGAAAGAGATTTTATAACAATACAAGAAATAGCAGATAAATTATTTGTTAGTAAATCATTAATAGAAAAACAATTGGTATCAATATTAAAAGAGTATAAGGATGATATTCAATCTATTAGGCATTATGGGATAAGGTATTCATCTTCAAAATTAGATAGGATGTCTTTATTTGTAAAGTTAGTGATTCCTTATATGAAAGGAATAGATTTTTTCGAAGAAGTAAATATGTTTGATAACTTGCATTTTAATATGAGGGATTATTTTGAAGTTCGGGAAATCGATATCTGTATATTGGTTATAGATTATATAAAAGAAATCAATATATTTACATTTACAGATGAATCTATAAAACAATTATTTGTATATTTATTATATTTATTGAAAGATATAAGAGAAGAAAATCTTCATAAAGAAAATAAATCTTTCACTAGACTAATAAAAGATTTACCAAACTTCAATAAGTATTCTGAAATAGTTAGCGATATAAATAAAAGATTTGAGCTATCTTTAAGGGAAGGCGATAAGTACTATCTATGTTATTTATTTTCAGTATTGAAAAAAAATAACTCACTAAACAAAAGCGAGAAGATAGAAAAACTAAAACCGACTATAAATAGGATTTTAGACAGAATTAAAAATGAATTGTCAATTGACTTATTTATGGATGAACAATTAAAAAAAGGATTATCCATACATTTATATTCGACTATAAGTAGAGGTGGATATTCTGTATTAAGTGAAATTTATAGGGTAAGTGATATAAAAAAGTTATACCCATTTGCATTTGAAATGTCTACTATAACAGCAGATGTAATAAATGAAGATTATAAATATCGCTTTTTAGATAATGAGCTTATATATTTATCACTACATTTTCAAACAGCGATAGAGAGAGCAAAGAGCAATAAAGATAAGATTAGAGTATTAATTGTTTGCCATTTAGGACAAGTATCAATGGATTTAATAGTAAACAGAATACAAAATATATACAAAGATATAGAAATTATTGGAGCATATTCAGTTCAAACTTTTTTAAAGATGAAAAAAAATTGCTATGATTTTATAATATCAACTGAAAAACTTCCAAATCAACATAAAGATGTAATTTACGTATCACCTCTTATTAAAGACCAAGATAAAGAAAATATCGAAGCTTATATAAAAAGAAGTGAAAGTAAAAAATTATTTGAAGAATTATTACAAAAAGGAGCATTTATAGAAATTGAAAATGCTAAAACCTATGAAGATGTTTTAAAAGAAATGGTAAAAGTTTTTAATAAAAACTCTAGTGTAGATGATAAATATTTAGATAGTGTTATAAATAGAGAAAAACTATCTACAACTAATATAAATAACATAGCAATTCCACATGGAAAAGCTAGTCATGTTATTGAAAGCTCAATATGTATAGCGTATATAAAAGATGGAGTAAAGTGGGGAGACACAACAGTGTACCATGTATTCTTAATTGCTTTTGATAATGGTTTATTAGAACAAAATCCAGAGTTTTTTAATAATTTTTATAGGAAAATTGCACAAATAGATAGTGAAGAATCTATAGAAAATATGGAAGCTATAGATAAAAATAAATTAATTGAATTAATGTATTAGGAGGAAATAAAAATGATAAAAAATTTATTAAAAAAAGAATTAATATTTGATGGTATAAAAGTAAATGGAAGCAACAAAGATGAAGCATTAAAGGTTATAAGTGAATTAGTTGTAAATAGTTCAGATGTATGTTCACAAGATTTATTAAATGGATTTTTAAAGAGAGAAGAAGAATCATCAACTGGATTTGGTGGATATGTGGCAATACCACATACAAAACTTGAAGGAGTTAAGAATCCATTTATATCTATAGTTAAATTTGAAAATGATATAGAGTGGGAGTCGTTAGATGATGAACCTGTAAAAGTTGCAATAGCCTTAGTTATGCCTGCTACAGATGAAGGCAATATTCACCTTCAAATTATATCAAAGTTTGCAAGAAAACTTATGGATGATGACTTTGTAGAAGTATTACTAAATGAAAGTGATAAAGAAAAGTTATACAACTATATAATATCTGAAATGGAGGGATAAGTATGAAAATATTGGGAGTTACTAAATGCCCAGTGGGGGTAGCTCATACCTATATGGCAGCTGAAAAGCTTGAAATTGTAGGTAAAAAATTAGGACACGAAATGAAAATTGAAACTCAAGGATCACAAGGTGTAGAAAATTCACTTACTGATGAAGATATAAAAAATTGTGATTATATAATAATCGCAGCAGATGTTGCAATAGAAGGAAAAGAGAGGTTTGCAGGTAAAAAGGTTATAGAGGTTCCGATAAAAGAATCTATAAAAAATGCAAAATCTCTTATAGAAAATTTATCTACTACTGCAAAAATACAAGAAGGAAAAGTTGAAAATAAGTCGGATAAAAAATCTGCTTCAGGTGGGTCTGTAAAAGAACTTATGAATGGAGTTTCACATATGATACCATTCGTTGTTGTAGGTGGATTATTTATAGCATTGGCTATTGCAATAGGAGGAAACCCTACTGCATCTGGAATGGTGATACCAGAAGGTTCTATATGGAACAAAGTTAGTGCAATAGGCGGAATTGGATTTACATTAATGATACCTATACTTGCTGGATTTATAGCAATGTCTATAGCAGGAAGAGCTGCATTAGCACCAGCTATGATATGTGCTATGGTTGCAAATGATGGAGCAATATTAGGAACTTCAAATGGTACAGGATTTATAGGTGCAATAATAGTTGGATTTATGGCTGGATATTTAGTTAAATGGATGAACACATGGAAAGTGCCAAAAGATTTAAGAGCAGTTATGCCTATATTTGTTATTCCAATAATAAGTGTTTCAATTATATCAGCAGCTTTAATATTAGTATTAGGAGCACCAATTTCATGGATTATGGATGGTTTAAACTTAATGTTATCATCTCTTGCAGCAAATCCAGCATTAAGCGTTGTTTTAGGATTAGTACTTGGAGCTATGGTTGCAATAGATATGGGTGGTCCAATTAATAAAACTGCGTTCCTATTTGGAGTTGCATCAATAGCAGCAGGAAACCCTTTAGTAATGGGAGCTGTGGCTTGTGCTATACCTGTTCCACCATTAGCTATGGGGCTTGCAACATTTATAGCTAAGGACAAGTTTACGGAAGAAGAAAGAGGAGCTGGATTATCAGCATTCTTAATGGGACTTATAGGAATTACAGAAGGGGCAATACCTTTTGCATCAGGAGATCCTAAACGTGTTATACCTTCTATAGTAGTAGGAAGTGCAATAGCGGGTGCTATGGGAATGGTATTTAAAATAACTGATAATGTTCCTCATGGAGGTCCAATTGTTGGATTGCTAGGAGCAACAAGTAACTTACTGTTATTCTTAGCTGCAATAGCAATAGGAACAGTTGTAGCAGCATTACTTTTAATAGCGATTAAGAAAAAAAGCTTAAATGCAAACTAAATATATTAATTAAAAAGACTTGGAAAATCCAAGTCTTTTTTACGTTTAAGCAAATTATGATTACTAAAAATATTAGTTGTATATGCAACTAATATATGATAAACTAATATAGTTGCATATACAACTAATGAAAGGTGATAAAAACATGTGTGAAAAAAAATGTGATGACAAAAAATATGTTGGTAAGTTTATTTCTCAATTATATAGAAAATCTAGAGTATTTATAAATAGAGAAGTTGCAAAGTATGATTTAAGCTCAGGTCAACTTATGTATTTAATGGATTTATATGTTAAAGATGGGAAAAATCAAGAGGAAATATCAGAAGTTTTAAAAATTGATAAAGGAACGACTGCTAGAGCTATAAAAAAATTAGAAAAACAAAATCTTATAACTAGAGTAAAAAATAGTGAAGATAAAAGATCTAATAAAATTTTTTTAACACAAAAAGCTAATGATATTAAACCAAACATTTATAGTGTTTTTAATGATTGGAATAAAATTATCAGTGAAAGTTTAACTGATGAAGAGGAAATTATGTTGAAGAATTTACTTGAAAAAGTATGTAATCATATAGACATATAAAGGAGGATTTGTATGGACAATAGTAAAAATATATTAGGGACAGAGTCAATAGGTCGATTATTACTTAAATACTCAGTTCCAGCAATTATTGGGATGATGGTGAATGCACTTTATAATGTTGTAGATAGAGTATTTATAGGAAACATACCAGGGGTTGGGCCTTTGGCTATAACAGGACTTGGAGTAACAATGCCAATAATGTCTATAATAATTGCTTTTGGAACTTTAATAGGTGTTGGAGCTACAACTAATGTATCATTAAAATTAGGGCAAGGAGATAGAAACAAAGCTGAACAAATAGTAGGAAATGCAATGAGTTTGTCAGTTTTAATAGGTATACTAATAGCTATATTTGGGACTATATTTTTAAATAAAATGCTTATGGTATTTGGAGCAAGTCAATCGACGATAGGATATGCAAAAGATTATATGGGTATAATCTTAATAGGAGCAACATTCAATATAATGTCAATGATGTTTAGTAACTTAATAAGAGGTGATGGAAATCCAAAACTTTCAGCGGCTATAATGGCAGCAGGATGTTTTATGAATATAGTTTTAGATGCAATTTTTATATTTGGGTTTAATATGGGTATACAAGGTGCAGCACTTGCGACTATAATATCTCAAGCTGTTTCAACAATTTGGGGTTTAACATACTACCTCAGAGGAAAGTCAAATGTTGAATTTAAAAAAATAAATTTAAAATTAGATAAAACAATTATAAAAACTATATTTGCAATAGGAATGTCGCCATTTGCAATGCAGCTAGCTAATAGTATGGTTCAGCTTATGTTCAACACTTCATTAAAAGTATATGGCGGAGATTTGGCAATAGGGGCAATGGCAACAATAAGTTCTATAAATATGTTGTTTGTAATGCCTGCATTTGGGTTTGTTCAAGGAATGCAACCTATAGTCGGATTCAACTATGGAGCCAAAAAATATGATAGAGCCAAGAAAACTTTACAAATAAGCCTAATGTTAGCAACTGTTGTATTTATAATAGGAGCTTTAGTTATTCAGATTGCACCACAACTTTTAGTAGGAGCATTTAATAAAGATCAAGAGCTTATGAATATAACTGTAAATGGACTTAGAAAATATGCATTTGCAATGCCTATAGTAGGAATATCAATAGTAGGAAGTAATTTTATCCAATCAATAGGAAAGGCTAAAATGTCTATGCTATTGGGATTACTAAGACAAGTTATTGTGTTAATACCAATGATAATGATATTACCAAACTTTATAGGGTTAAATGGAATTTGGTTAGCTCAACCTACTGCAGATATTGCATCAGCAATTATAACTGGTATAGTTTTAGTTAAAGAAATAAAAAAATATGATTTAGATGAAGAAGTAGAATGTATTGAAGAATTAGAAGTTGTATAAATAAAATAATTTAATTAAAATGGAAATTATTTTAAAATGGATATTATCGTTTAGATAATATCCATTTTTATGTTTAAGTAAAAGTACATATTAACATTTTGAAAGTTCTAATCATAAGATAGAGAGCGAGAAAATTTATTACAACTTAAGGAGGATATTATGGACAATTCTTGTAAAAAGTATGATATTCAAAAAGTTTTTTCAAACTATAATCCATCTAAACCAGATGCATATGCAAAAATAACTGGAGGCCCATTAGCACCTTGTATAAAGGGAATGGTATATTTATATCAATTAGATAAAGGCGTATATGTAAAAGCATATATAACTGGAATTCCTAATAAAAACAATCAAACTAGCGCATTTCATGGATTCCATATTCATGAGGTTGGAGATTGTTCAGTAGGAAATGAAAAGGAAACATTTATGGCAGCTAAATCTCACTATAATCCAACTAAAGTGGAACATCCTATGCATTCAGGGGATTTACCACCAATACTATCTGCTGATGGAGTAGGCTTGCTTTCTACATTTAGCAATAGGTTTACTGTTGATGAAATAATAGGAAAATCCTTTATAATTCATGAAGGATATGATGATTTTACTTCTCAACCAGCAGGAAATGCAGGAGCTAGGTTAGCCTGTGGTTTAATTATTTCTAATTATATGTAAAATTAAAATAGATAAAAAAGTTATTATATAATGAGAAATGGTGAGCTTGTTTAATGCTCACCATTTCATTTTAGACTATTTCAATTTTAAAATTTATAATAAACTATTTTTCATCTACAACTTTGCCATTATGAACATGTTGGTACTTATGGTCAGATGAATGCTTACTATTCTTAGAAGGTTTAAAATCATCATCATCGTCTACAATTTCACCATTATGAACATGTTGGTGTTGATGATCAGATATATGATTATTATTAGAGTTAGATTCGATACCATCACTAGGGATATTATTAAAATCATCCTCTATAACTTCACCATTAAGAATATACTTGTGTTTAACATCGTCTTGTATAACTTCACCATTATGAATGCGTTGGCGTTTAACAGTTGATATATGGTGACTCTCTTTTTTAGGAGCTTGATTTTTATTATTTACATTTTTTTCTTGATTCATAGTACTTAATCCCCTTTACAATTAATCTTCTATATTCTCGTCTTCACATTCTTCACTTGTAGTAACTTCTATATCAGGATTAGATCTAAACACTCCACCTCTATTACAGAAATGTGTTTCACAATGATCTGTTTGACAGTGATGTGTTTTACCACAACATGGACAAGTTATATATATATTTATAGGTGTACTAACAGTTATTGGCCCAACGTTATTAGTTGCAGTAGATTGGTTATTATTGTTTGCATTAGATTCAGCTGCAGAATCAACATTAGCAGTAGAAGTAGTATCAGCATCAGCAGTAGCATCTACAGTAGAGTTAGAGTCAGATACAGAAGCTGAATCAGTATCTGCAGTAGAAGTTGAATCAGAAGTAGTATTAGCGTCAGCATTATTATCTACAGTAGAAGTTGAGTCAGCGTCAGCAGTAGAAGTAGTGTCAGCATCGGCAGTAGAGTTAGCAGCTGAATCAGAGTCAGAAGTAGCATCTACAGTAGAAGTAGCATCTGAACCAGAAAGAGAAGCTGAGTCAGTATCTGCAGTAGAAGTAGTATCAGCATCAGCAGTAGAATTAGCAGCTGAGTCAGAGTCAGAAGTAGTATCTACAGTAGAGTTGGCAGCTGAATCAGAAGTAGAATCAGTGTCAGCAGTAGAAGTAGCATCTGAACCAGAAAGAGAAGCTGAATCAGTATCTGCAGTAGAAGTAGTATCAGCATCAGCAGTAGAATTAGCAGCTGAGTCAGAGTCAGAAGTAGTATCTACAGTAGAGTTGGCAGCTGAATCAGAAGTAGAATCAGTGTCAGCAGTAGAAGTAGCATCTGAACCAGAAAGAGAAGCTGAATCAGTATCTGCAGTAGAAGTAGTATCAGCATCAGCAGTAGAATTAGCAGCTGAGTCAGAGTCAGAAGTAGTATCTACAGTAGAGTTGGCAGCTGAATCAGAAGTAGAATCAGTGTCAGCAGTAGAAGTAGCATCTGAACCAGAAAGAGAAGCTGAATCAGTATCTGCAGTAGAAGTAGTATCAGCATCAGCAGTAGAATTAGCAGCTGAGTCAGAGTCAGAAGTAGTATCTACAGTAGAGTTGGCAGCTGAATCAGAAGTAGAATCAGTGTCAGCAGTAGAAGTAGCATCTGAACCAGAAAGAGAAGCTGAATCAGTATCTGCAGTAGAAGTAGTATCAGCATCAGCAGTAGAATTAGCAGCTGAGTCAGAGTCAGAAGTAGTATCTACAGTAGAGTTGGCAGCTGAATCAGAAGTAGAATCAGTGTCAGCAGTAGAAGTAGCATCTGAACCAGAAAGAGAAGCTGAATCAGTATCTGCAGTAGAAGTAGTATCAGCATCAGCAGTAGAATTAGCAGCTGAGTCAGAGTCAGAAGTAGTATCTACAGTAGAGTTGGCAGCTGAATCAGAAGTAGAATCAGTGTCAGCAGTAGAAGTAGCATCTGAACCAGAAAGAGAAGCTGAATCAGTATCTGCAGTAGAAGTAGTATCAGCATCAGCAGTAGAATTAGCAGCTGAGTCAGAGTCAGAAGTAGTATCTACAGTAGAGTTGGCAGCTGAATCAGAAGTAGAATCAGTGTCAGCAGTAGAAGTAGCATCTGAACCAGAAAGAGAAGCTGAGTCAGTATCTGCAGTAGAAGTAGTATCAGCATCAGCAGTAGAATTAGCAGCTGAGTCAGAGTCAGAAGTAGTATCTACAGTAGAGTTGGCAGCTGAATCAGAAGTAGAATCAGTGTCAGCAGTAGAAGTAGCATCTGAACCAGAAAGAGAAGCTGAATCAGTATCTGCAGTAGAAGTAGTATCAGCATCAGCAGTAGAATTAGCAGCTGAGTCAGAGTCAGAAGTAGTATCTACAGTAGAGTTGGCAGCTGAGTCAGAAGTAGAATCAGTGTCGGCAGTAGAATTAGCAGTAGCGTCTGAGTCAGAAGTAGAATCAGAGTTAGCATCGGCATCAGCAGTAGCGTCTGAGTCAGAAGTGGAATCAGAGTTAGCATCGGCATCAGCAGTAGCATCTGAGTCAGAAGTAGAATCAGAGTTAGCATCGGCATCAGCAGTAGCGTCTGAGTCAGAAGTAGAATCAGAGTTAGCGTCGGCATCAGCAGTAGCGTCTGAGTCAGAAGTAGAATCAGAGTTAGCGTCGGCATCAGCAGTAGCATCTGAGTCAGAAGTAGAATCAGAGTTAGCATCGGCATCAGCAGTAGCGTCTGAGTCAGAAGTAGAATCGGAGTTAGCGTCAGCATCAGCAGTAGCATCTGAGTCAGAAGTAGAATCAGAGTTAGCATCAGCAGTAGCATCTGAATCAGCAGTAGAATCAGAGTTAGCGTCAGCATCAGCAGTAGCATCTGAGTCAGAAGTAGAATCAGAGTTAGCATCGGCATCAGCAGTAGCGTCTGAGTCAGAAGTAGAATCGGAGTTAGCGTCAGCATCAGCAGTAGCATCTGAGTCAGAAGTAGAATCAGAGTTAGCATCAGCAGTAGCATCTGAATCAGCAGTAGAATCAGAGTTAGCGTCAGCATCAGCAGTAGCATCTGAGTCAGAAGTAGAATCAGAGTTAGCGTCGGCATCAGCAGTAGAGCAAGAATCTGAATCTGCATCAGCACAAGAACAAGATTTAGAATCATTATCTAAGCTAGTGTTTATATCTAAATTTGCGCTTGGATTTATATAATCATCGTCATCATCAAAATGACAACTATTTTTTCTTTTACATTGAGCTTCTTCAAGCATTTTTATTAAATCTCTAAGAGAACTCATTTGATCATTATTGTTTTTACAACAAGACTTTGGCATAGATCTATTCTCAATTATTGGTTTGCGCATATATTTCTCTCCTATATGTGTTTTTTAGTGTAGGTAGCTTTTATCTACCCATATAATATGTATATAGAATTTTGCAAAATTTGACACTCAAATTAACAATTTTGTGTAAAAAAATGGGGGATTTTATATAAGTGATTTTATATTAAAGAAAAGCTATATAAAAAGCATGTTAAATTTTTTTATTGTGTACATATAACAGTTAGTTTTCGAATAAGTTTATTGTGAGATAATTAATAATATATTTATATTTTCTCACAATAATTTTAAATAAATGAGGAAGTGATGTTTCATGTGAAATTATTTATTTAGAAGTCGTGTAAAATTAGTTTATTAGTAAAGAAATAAGTGTACCAATTTAATAAATAAACCATAATGATGATATTGATTAATTATAAATTGGACCTTAGATTTAAAATGTTTATATTAAAAAGACATGTGTAGAAATAAGTTTTTAATATAAAGAATATTTATATTGACAGTAAAATGTTTTTTTGATAAATTTCTCATAAGGGGGTAAACAGTTTAAGGGAGGGTATAATGTAAATTGTTGGAAAATTGTTAAAATTGGATGTGATTATAATCATCACTTTTATTTTAACAAAAACGATATAGTACACGCATAAATATTTAACAGAAAAAAGTACTCAAATTTCAACTAGTGTAGTGAAATACTACTTCATAAAATGACTAAATTAAAAAATATATAGCGAAAAGTTAATCTTACATATTATTTAAATGCAGCTATATAGACATCTAAAATTTATAATGAAATTTATCAATTCAGACATAATCTTAACAGACTAAATAAAATTAGTTTTCAAATTCTTAAAAGTATCAGAGAACATCTAAGTGTATCAAACAATAATTCAAGAAATATTGAAAAAATCATATTAAGAATTCAAGTTAAAAAGCAGTGTCTAAGTCAAAATGGAATCATTACATTTATTTATTATATTCAGAATATTTATACTTAATTGACACTGATGAGTAGTAAAAAATGAAATTATAACGTTAATAGTTGGATAGGTATATCCAACGAAATTTAACAGGGGGTAGCTAGTTATCTTTTAGAGACACTAGCAATTTGTATATGCAATAATTAAAGTTTCATTATGTAGGGGTATGTAATGAAATTAGCCATGTACAAGAAAATATTATATTAAATATTTTGGAGGGGAATATGGAAAGCGCAGTAAAAAATAAAAAGAAATATCCTTTTGGGTTTTATGTTTGTTCATTCTCATATACATTAGAACGTATGGCATTTTATTCTTCTAAATGGTTAATCGGAATATTCATAGTTGCGGCAGTTGCAAAAGGGGGGCTTGGACTAAGTGCATCAGATGGAGCTAAAATGATTGCAAACTTAGTAGCATTTACTTATGTAACTCCTATACTTGGAGGATATATAGCGGATAAATGGTTAAGTCCAAGATTATGTGTTCCTATAGGAACAGTACTTATGGGACTTGGATATATGTGTGGATGGCAAGCATCTGCTCAAACATCAATCGGACTTGTATGGGCAATGATAATACTTGTATCAATAGGTACAGGATTATTTAAAGGGAATCTAGCAGGTATAAATGGTAGATTATTTGAAAACAAAGAAGATCTTGACGGTGCATTTTCTGTTCAATATTCTTTTGTTAACATAGGTGCATTTATAGGAACAACAGCTGTATCTTTTATAGCTTATTCTGCAGTAGGATTTGGGGGAACATTTTTAATATGTGGATTGCTTTTATTCTTAGATACAGTATGGTTTGTAGTTGGAGGAAAAGCTTCATTTGGAGATGTTGGTAAAAAACCATTTAAAATAAATGAAGCTAACGCTGCATCAGAATCAGAAGCGCAAAAATCTTCTGAAGAACCTTTAACTAAAAAAGATAAATTAAGAGTAAGTGCAATTATATTCCTTACAGTATTCTCTATAGCATTTTGGTTAGTTTATTACTTAGCAACGCTACCAATATTATATCATTGGGGGCCAGATTTTGCTGATGCTAATAAAGCTAATTGGATGATAGGAACATTTAGAGTACCATCAGCTTGGTTTGACTCATTAAATTCTCTTTCTTGTATAATTCTTGGACCAATACTAGCTATGGTTTGGAATAAGCGTGCAAGATCTCCTAAAGGAGACTTAAGTATGTTCAAGAAAACTGCATTAGGTATGGTATTACTAGGATTATCATTTGCGGTAATGGCATTAGCAGAAGTATTAAGAGGCGATGGTCAAGCAAGTTTAATATGGATAGTTATGTTTGGAGTATTAATGACTCTTGGGGAAATGGTATTCTCTCCACTTGGAAACTCATTTATAAGTAAATTTTCACCTGCTAAAGTGCTAGGTTTAATGATGGGTATATGGCCGTTAGCAGTATTTATAGCTGCTAAAGCACATGGGTATTTATATGAATTCTTATCAAAATTCTCATTTGCACCTGCATATGCTATAGTAGGAGCTGTAGTAATTGTATGTGGAATAGTACTATGGAGCTGTGATAAAAAACTAAGTAAACTTGTAGAAGATTAATATAAATAAAAACATCGGATGCTAAAAAGCATCCGATGTTTTTTTATGCTTAAAAACTATTAATTTTAATAAAGGTGTTAAAAATTTATTTTTTAAGGTTTATTTAAGCTTAAGTTTAATTACAGTTAAAGTTAATCATTTAATATGTATAGTGTAAATAATAAAAAACGAGGAGCGATAAAATGAAAAGAAGATTTCTAATGACAGGTTTTTTAATAGCAGCTTTAGCATTAGGGGGATGTAGCAATTTAGGAAGCAAAACTTCTGATAAAAATAAGTCAGCACAAACACAAAGCAGTAATCAAGAAAGTTCTGATGAAACAGTAATACAAGATTTAGGTGTTAAGTTTAAATTACCTACTTCTTGGGAAAAAATTGGTGTCGAAGGAATATTAGCAGGTGAAAATGAAATGTCATTTAGTTTCATATGCCCTGATGATGCAAAAGAACTAGCTGAACTATCTAAAAAAATAGATGAAAAGAAAGTAGATAATAACGGGAAAAAAGACAAAGCAGATGAAGAAAAATTAATGAATTTATATATGGAAAAAATGAAAAATATAGGTTCTATATTAAGATTAAATAAAAATGACGCTGAGAAAGTATTAAAAAGTGAGGAGTATTCAAATTATAGTAAAAAAGATAAAGTTGGAGAGTTAAATAACTCTGTGTACTATTTTGTATATAACGAAAAAATAGATGATAGTAACTTATCAGATGCTTCAAAATCTGAAGTTAAAAATATTGAAAAATCTATAAATGAGTTTAAGAATAGTATAAAACCAATTGATCCATCTAAAATAAAGTCTAATGATAAAGGTGAAAAAGCAAGTGAAGAGAGTATAAATGGAACTATATCTTTTAAATCAAAAACTATTCAAGGAAAAAGTATAGATAGTTCTATATTTAAAGATAGTAAACTTACAATGATAAATATATGGGGTACATCATGTATGCCATGTATAGACGAAATGCCAGAATTACAGAAATTATATAAAGATGTTAAATCTAAAGGAGTTAATATTATAGGAGTTGTAGCAGATACACCAGATGAAGACAATGAGGCATTAGCTAAATCTATATTAGATAAAAAAGGTGTTAAATTCGATAATGTAATACCAGATAAAGATTTACATGAGTGGATACTTAAAAATGTTAAGGGAACTCCAACTACAATATTCGTAGATAAAGACGGTAAAATAGTAAGCACAGCTTTAGTAGGAACAGCGAGTAAAGCTGAATACAATGCAAAAATAGATGAAGTTTTAAAATCTATTAAGTAGGATTAGTATATGAAAGAGAAATTAACAAGATATATAGTGTTAGCTATGAGTATTTGTTTTATTGTAGTAGGATCTAGTAGAGGTGAGGTTAAAGTAGTATTAAAGAAAGCTGTTAACATATGCTTGGAGTGTATTGGAATTGGATAAAAGGAATATAACTCAATTAATAGCTACTTTACTCACAAATGCTAACTTCAAAGGATTCATTGAAAAAGGTATATATCAAGGAGATACTAAGAAATTGTGTGTTCCAGGACTTAATTGCTACTCATGTCCTGGAGCATTAGGTTCATGCCCTATAGGATCATTACAAGCTGTTTTAGGAAGTATAAAGTACAATTTTTCCTATTATATAGTAGGATTAATGACTTTATTTGGTGTTGTATTTGGAAGATTTATATGTGGGTGGTTATGCCCATTTGGATTTATCCAAGATTTATTATACAAAGTTAAGGTAAAAAAAGTTAAAGTGAATAAAACGCTGGATGGAGCTTTAAAATATCTTAAATATGTAATATTATTGGTATTTGTAATAATTTTACCTATGTTTGTTACTAATGAGTTTGGATTATCAAAGCCATATTTCTGTGAATTTATATGTCCAGCAGGTACTTTAGAGGGAGGTATACCCCTAGTACTATTAAATGAATCTTTAAGAAGCACTATAGGGTTTTTATATGCTTGGAAATTATTTATACTTATAGCAATCATTATATTATCTATATTTGTATATAGACCGTTTTGTAGATACCTTTGCCCATTAGGAGCATTTTATTCAATCTTTAATAAATTTAGCTTTTATAAATACAGTATTGATAAAGAGAAGTGCGTAGGATGTAATGCATGTACTAAAAAATGTCATATGGAAATAGAAGTTTATAAAAAGCCCAATAGCATAGATTGCATAAGATGTGGAGAATGTGTTAAGTCATGTCCAACTAATGCTATAAAAAAAGGATTTAAACTATAATATTTAAAATAAATTGAGGCATACTTGAATTATCAGGTATGTCTTTTGTTTTACTCTACGATTCGTTTATTGAATAAAATCTTTAAGTAGTTTAAATTATTATTAAGAGGTGGGGCCGATGGATTGTAAAAAAATTGGTAATTTAATTTATCAGTTAAGAAAAGAAAAAAATATGACGCAAAAACAAGTTGCTGATGAAATGAATATAAGTGATAAAACGATAAGCAAATGGGAACGAGGGCAAGGTTGCCCAGATATTTCATTATTACCAGAGTTAGCACAAATATTAGGAACAAGTGTTGATGGAATTTTATCAGGAGAAATAAATTTAAACGAATTCGTAGGAGGAAATATGAACAAATTAAAATTTTATGTATGTCCACAATGTAATAATTTAATGACTGCTACAGGTGATGCAAGTATATCATGTTGTGGGAAAAAAATAGAACCGTTAGAAGTTAAAAAAGCAGATGAGAAACATTCCCTTAATATAGAACCTGTTGAAGATGAATTATTCGTAACTTCTGAACATGAGATGAATAAGGAACATTATATTTCATTTGTAGCATACGTAAGAGGTGATAGAGCACTTATCGTAAAGCAATACCCTGAATGGAATATGCAATTTAGATTCCGAAAACAAGGACATGGAAGATTATATTTTTACTGCACAAATGATGGACTATATTATCAAATAGTTTAAAACTATAAATTAGAGAAACTCATATCAAACAAGATATGAGTTTTTTCTTTATTCTTTCAAATATGTAATGTTAATGTAAGTATGGTGTCAATTCAAATTAAAATGTATTAGGTATAATAAACGTATCATTGTATGAGAAGGAGAAAGATATGAAAAAATTTAATGCATTTCAAATAAAAATAGTATTATTAATACTTATGCTATTAGATCACTTATGGTTTGCATTTCCAACAGTATTTCCATCGTATATTCATGGAATAACTAGATTAGTATCGCCGATGTTTGCATACTTTTTAGTTGAAGGGTTCTTTTATACAAGGAGCAGAACTAAGTATGGGTTTAGATTACTTGGATTTGCTATATTTATGGAGGCTGGAAATTATATTTTGAACTTAATGCTTGCATCAAAACATGTTAGTGTTCATAACAATATTATGGCTACACTATTTATAGGTTTTGTTATTATTAATTTATTTGAATTAAGTAAAAATAAAGCAGGTATGAAAAAAGTATTTTTTATAATTTTAGGAATAACTGTATCTATAATAGCATTTCTAGAGGCTGGAATATTAGAAGGCTCAAACTCAATCATACCATTTATAATAATAACATATTGTTTTAGAGGGAACTTAAAAAAGCAATCAATAGGATATTTAATTATAGCTTTGATATTAGCAATTATTACACTAAGTGTTGATACAAGTTTTGATACTATCATGTTCAATTCGGACTTTTTATTGGTATTAGTTATACCAGTTATATTATTATATAATGGAGAAAGAGGCTTAAATAATAAGTTTAGTAAATATATGTTCTATGTATTCTACCCGTTACACTTATGGATATTAGCGATTATAAAATTTATGGTATCTTAATTTTAGCTAAAATTAGTATCAACAGTATTTTATGATAAAAACATTAAAAATAAATAAATTATTAGAAATATAAAATAATGAGCTCGTATCAATTGATATGAGCTTATTTTTTATGCTTAAAAAAATTGTAAAGTAACAAGGTTAAGAATAATTCATATTATGGTAAAGGAAGGAGATGAAAAAAGATGAATACAGCTAGAAATATAAATAAAATGCAAGAAAAATGTAAAGACCTAAAAGACTTTCATGTAATTATAAATTTAAAAGATGGAAGTAAATTTGATGGAATAATAACAGATTCAGACGACTATGGGGTAACTGTGTTAGTTGGAGAGGATGTTATAGATAATGAAGGCGAAATGACATCAAGACAAATGCCTAGAAGATATAGACGTTATAGAAGTAGAAGATTTCCATTTACATCATTAGTTGGACTATCATTATTACTTTATCCATTTATTGCACCGCCTTATCCATATTAATAAATATAGCCCATATAAAAAATTATGTGGGCTATATTTATTAATATGGACTTTTAGAGAAAATATTTTAATAACAATATAATAAAATTTAATTTATTAATATATAATATTTATTAAGGTTAATGATATCTATAGAAAGGATTTCATATGAAAAAGATACTTATAATAGAGGATGAAAAAAATATATCTTCATTTGTTAAAATGGAATTAGAATTTGAAGGATATATAACTCAAGTTATAGAGGATGGAAAACAAGGATTAGATGAAGCTATAAATAAAGATTATGATTTGATTTTATTAGATTTGATGCTTCCAAGTCTTAATGGTATAGAGATATGCAGAAGATTAAAAAAAGAAAAAAATACACCGATAATTATGTTGAGTGCAAAAGATAGTATTATGGATAAAGTATCGGGGCTTCAGATGGGAGCTGACGACTATGTAGCAAAGCCATTTGCAATTGAGGAGTTATTAGCAAGAATTCAAGTTGTTTTTAGAAGAGAAAATAAATCAAATTCTAAAAAATTAATTTTTAAAGATTTATCTATAAATATAGAATCTAGGTTAGTAAAAAAAGGTGATGAAGAATTGAACTTAACTAATAAGGAATATGAACTATTATTATATCTTATGGAAAATAAAGAGAAAGTTATATCGAGAGTTAGTTTACTAGAAAGTGTATGGGGATATAACTATGAAACAGAAACAAATGTTGTAGATGTTTATGTAAGACATTTAAGAAATAAGTTAGATACTGAAGATAAGGAAGAATATATAAAAACAGTAAGATCTATAGGATACGTAATGAGGTCTTAGTAATATTAAAGTGTGAAAAACAAAACATATAACCTGATTTTATTAGGATATATGTTTTGTTTTTTTATTTTGTTTTTAATCAAATTTTCATTTTTAGTTAATTTTATTTTAACTTTTGATAATTATAATAGTATGAAGAGTAAAATAATAAGATTAAATAAAAATATAAGGAGAAGTATGTATGTCAAAAGTAGCAAAAGCAGCTGTCGGATTAATGATAGCTACACTAATAGCGAAAGTTTTAGGGTTTGCAAGAGAGCTTACATTAGCTTCAGTATATGGAGCTTCTGGGACAAGCGATGCATTTTTAGTAGCTATGAATATACCTGCGGTTATATTTGCAGCAATAGGAACCTCTTTAGATACAGCGTTTATTCCTTTGTATCATGATATAAGAAAAAATGGCGGTAAAGAAGAATCAAATAAATTTACAAATAATGTATTAAATACAGTAATACTAATTTGTTTAGGACTTTCTGTGATAGGATTAATATTTACACCTCAAATTGTAAAATTATTTGCAGTTGGATTTAAAGGTGATGTATTTAACCAGGCAGTTTACTTTACAAGGGTCATGATACTTGGATTATCAGTTTTAGGTATGAGTTATATTATGACTGCATATTTACAGGTTAAAGATAATTTTGTAATTCCAGGATTGATGAGTGTACCAAATAATATTATAGTAATAGCTTCTATTATTTTAAGTGCAACAATAAATATACACTTACTTCCATGGGGAGCTTTACTAGGACTATCATTACAGTTTTTATTCCAATATCCCTTTGCAAGAAAAAAAGGATTTAAATACAAGCTATTTGTGGATTTTAATGATAAGTACCTAAGAAGATTACTTTGGCTTGTAATACCAGTTTTAATAGGTGTTGCAGTAAACCAAGTAAGTATTATTGTCGACAGAACTATAGCATCTACACTTGGTGAAGGAAGTATATCTGCATTAAACTATGCCAGCAAATTAAATCAATTCGTAATGGGTATGTTTATAGTATCAATTTCATCTGTAATTTATCCTATGTTATCTAAATTAACTACAGAAAATAATAAAGAAGAATTTTATAAGTCTATAAAAACATCTGTAAATACAGTAACACTTTTAGTTATACCTATATCAGCAGGAGCTATGATACTTGCTGAACCAATAGTAAGAATGCTTTTTGAAAGAGGAGAATTTGATGCAAGAGCAACACAAATGACTGCAATAGCTCTTGTGTTTTACTCTATAGGAATGATAGGTTTTGGGCTTAGAGATATACTTGGAAAAGTATTTTATTCACTACAAGATACAAAAACACCTATGAAAAATGCTATAATAACAATTGTCTTAAATATAGTATTAAATTTATTGTTTGTAAACTTTACTAATATGGGAATAGCTGGATTGGCGTTTGCAACTAGTATATCTGCTATTGTTACTATAGTATTGTTGTTTATAAGTTTAAGAAAAAAAATTGGACAATTTGGTGGCAAAGAAATTCTAATAGTTTTAATAAAATCAATTGTGTCAGCAGGATTAATGTCAGTAGTTACAATGTTTATATATAAGTTTTTAGGCGGAATGTTACCAGTTGGAAAATTATACGAAACTATATCGTTAGCTATATCTATAGGATGTGGAGCATTGACATATGGTATATGTATAATATTACTAAAGGTAGATGAAGTAAATTTAATTTTAGAGACTTTAAAAAACAAAATAAAAAGATAAGCAAAAAGGTATTGATGAAGATCAATGCCTTTTTTGATAAGCTTACAAATATGTAACAGTAATGATATATTAATCGATATTAGAAATTTAAAAAAGATTATATACTAGCCTTGTAATAATAAAAGGAGGTTGGTTAATATGGAAAAGATACTTGAAGTTAGAAATTTAATGAAATCATATGGGATAAATAAAAATACACAAACAGTATTAAATGGTATAGATCTTGATATAAACAAAGGTGAATTTGTAGGAGTAATGGGACCATCTGGGGCAGGAAAAAGTACACTTTTAAATATAGTATCAACTATAGACACTGCAACTAGCGGAGATGTGAAAATAGAAGGTAAAAACATAACAAACTTAAATAATAAACAAATATCAAAGTTTAGAAGAGAAAGTTTAGGATTTATATTCCAAGATTTTAACTTACTAGATACATTATCAGTAAAAGATAATATTGCACTACCTTTAGCACTTGCTCGTGCAAATGAAAAGACAATAAACAAGACTGTATTTTCAATTTCTAAAACACTAGGGATTGAAATGTTACTTGATAAATACCCCTATGAAATATCAGGAGGACAAAAACAAAGAACGGCTTGTGCAAGAGCTATAATTACAAATCCATCGTTGATATTAGCAGATGAGCCAACAGGAGCACTTGATTCTAAGTCATCAACAGATCTTTTAAATGCAATGACAAAGTTAAATGAAGAGCAAGATGCAACTATAATGATGGTTACACATGATGCATTTGCAGCTAGTTATTGTAAGAGAGTTTTATTTATTAAAGATGGATTAATATTTAAAGAAATAAATAGAAGAGGAACAAGAAAAGAATTTTTTAAAGAAATTTTAGATATATTATCGTTGATAGGTGGTGGAGATAATGATCTTATTTAATATAGCTAAGAAAAATGTACAAAAAAATTTTAAAGGATACTTTTTATACTTTTTTTCTATAGTTTTCACAGTAGCAATATATTATTCATTTAAAAATCTTCAATATAATCAAAGTTTAGGCGGTGCTTTAAAATTACTTGATAGGGCAGGAATAATATTTAATACAGCATCAATTGTAATAGCATTATTTTCAATTTTATTTATATGGTATTCAAATAGTTTTTTTATAAAAAAAAGAAAACAAGAGATTGGATTATATGCACTTTTAGGAATTGAAAATAAAGAGATAGGACTTTTACTATTCTTTGAAACATTAATAATAGGATTAACTGCACTTGTAATAGGCATATTATCTGGAGTGTTAATCTCTAAAGTAATGATAGATATACTTATACATCTTATCGGACTAGATTTAGATATAGCGCTTACTATATCATTAAAGGGAATAATTGACACATCAATATTATTTATTGGAATATTTTTAGTTATTGCGTATCAAAGTAATAGAATAATATACAAATTTAAGTTAATAGATTTATTTAAGGCTGAAAATATTTCAGAAAAACCTATAAAAGAATCTAAATTATTAGCTTTAATGTCAATGATATTTATACTTGGTGGATATTGTGTATATCTGTCAGTATTAAAAGGGTTTAGCGTAGTTGCAGCATCGTTTACAACTTTAATAATGGTAATAATCGGGACGATGTTATTTTTTAGCTCTTTGTTATACTTTATAATAAAAATGCAAAAAAAGAATGAGGCAAAATATTATAAAGGATTAAATATGTTATCGACATCTCAATTACTTTATAGAATAAGAAGCAATGCAAAAATGTTAGCTACAATAGCTATATTAAGTGCTACAACATTAACAGCTATAGGAGCGTCAATTTCGCTTTACTATTCTACTTATGATGCGGTAGAAAGAGAAACTCCATATTCATACACTATAATGAAAGATGATAAAAATTATGTAAAAGAATTTGAACAAGCTTTAAGTAAATCTAAAAACAATAAGTTAATTAATAAGTCTATATTCACTTATATAACATTAAATGCACCAAAAGAAACTAAAAATGGGTTTAGACCAAAATATATAGTAATATCACAATCCAATTTAAATCAAATATTAAAGATAAATAAACATAAAGAAGTAGACAAGATAAAGAATAATGAATTTATTTATGTAAATCCTAAAAGTTCAGGGTTTGATGGTGAAAAATTTAATGCTATAGATAAAGATGGTAAAAATATAGAATTAAAATTAAAATCAAATTCAAAAGAAAGACTATACAATTTATTCTCATCAGATGAAACTTTTGTTGTATCAGATAGTCAATTTGAAAATTTGAAATCTAATAATGAAACTAGTAATTATTACACATACAATATAACAAACCCAAAAGATGAAACTTTTAATCAAACTATTTTGAAATTATTAAAAAAATATGAAACATCTAATGAGCTGTTAATTGTATCATATTATGAAAATTTAAAAAGTGAATTTTCAATTTCAGGATTGTTGATGTTTATAGGTGTATTTATAGGACTGGTATTTATAATTTGTACAGGAAGTATAATCTTCTTTAAATTACTATCTGAAGGTCAAGATGAGGCACCTAGATATGCTATATTAAAGAAAATAGGGGTAGAAGATGAGGACATAAAGACATCTGTGTATAAACAAGTTGGAGTTAACTTTTTGATACCTTTAGCGGTAGGGAGTATGCACAGTACTGTAGCTAACTATGTTATTTGTCGTTCGGCTGGTCAAAACTTATCTGTAATAATGATGTGGACATTAATCCCATATTCAATAATTTATATAATATACTATTTAATTACTTCTAAGTTTTACTTTAATATAGTAACAAAATCAAAATAAGCAAAGAAGAATTAAAATTAAATATATAGGATATTTAGTATATAAAATTTGCTCAAAAAGATATTGATTTTTATCAATATCTTTTTTATTTTAATAAACTTACAAATCTGTAATTTTAATGATAGATAAATCGATATTAGAAAGTCATAAAAAATTATATACTTAGTATTGTAATAATCAAAGGAGGTTAACAAACATGACAAAAATACTTGAAGTTAGAAATTTAATGAAATCATATGGAACAAATAAAAATACACAAACAGTATTAAATGGTATAGATCTTGATATAAACAAAGGTGAGTTTGTAGGAGTAATGGGACCATCTGGGGCAGGGAAAAGTACACTTTTAAATATAGTATCAACTATAGATACTGCAACTAGCGGAGATGTGAAAATAGAAGGTAAAAATATAACAAACTTAAATAATAAACAAATATCAAAGTTTAGAAGAGAAAGTTTAGGATTTATATTCCAAGATTTTAACTTACTAGATACATTATCAGTAAAAGATAATATTGCACTACCTTTAGCACTTGCTCGTGCAAACGAAAAGACAATAAACAAAACTGTATTTTCAATTTCTAAAACACTAGGGATTGAAACATTACTTGATAAATACCCTTATGAAATATCAGGAGGACAA
The DNA here is from genome assembly GCF_019916025.1 of Paraclostridium bifermentans. NCBI lineage: Bacteria > Bacillati > Bacillota > Clostridia > Peptostreptococcales > Peptostreptococcaceae > Paraclostridium > Paraclostridium bifermentans. The sequence goes on from NZ_CP079737.1 coordinate 437,124, forward strand.
AAACAAAGAACGGCTTGTGCAAGAGCTATAATTACAAATCCATCGTTGATATTAGCAGATGAGCCAACAGGAGCACTTGATTCTAAGTCATCAACAGATCTTTTAAATGCAATGACAAAGTTAAATGAGGAACAGGATGCAACGATAATGATGGTTACACACGATGCATTTGCAGCTAGTTATTGTAAACGAGTTTTATTTATTAAAGACGGATTAATATTTAAAGAGATAAATAGAAGAGGAACAAGAAAAGAATTTTTTAAAGAAATTTTAGATGTATTATCATTGATAGGTGGTGGGGATAGTGATCTTATTTAATATAGCTAAGAAAAATGTACAAAAAAATCTTAAAGGATATTTTTTATACTTTTTCTCTATAGTTTTTACAGTAGGAATATATTATGCATTTAAAAACTTACAATATAATCCCAGTATAGATGCAGCTTTATCAGCAAGTTCTAAAGCATCAGCAGCATTTAATGCAGCATCAATTGTAATAGCATTATTCTCAGTACTGTTTATATGGTACTCAAATAGTTTCTTCATTAAAAAGAGGAAAAAAGAGATTGGACTATATGCATTATTAGGAATTGAAAACAAGGAGATAGGACTTTTATTATTCTTTGAAACATTAATAATAGGGGTAGCGGCTATTGTAATAGGTATAATATCGGGAATAGTATTTTCTAAACTGATGCTAGGAATACTTATAAAGCTTATAGGATTAGATTTAAGTATAAATTTTGCGGTTTCAATAAAAGGAATTTTTGACACATTTGTATTATTTATATTAATATTTTTAGTTATTGCGTATCAAAGTAATAGAATAATATATAAATTTAAGCTTATTGAATTATTTAAAGCTTCGAGCACATCTGAAAAAGCTAAAAAAGGATCAAAGCTATTAGCTATACTATCGATAGTTTTTATATTAGTTGGATATGGAGTGTATCTTTCTACAACAAATGGAATAGATTTAATTATTGGAGCATTTGTTACATTATTTATGGAAGTTATTGGTACATTTTTATTCTTTAGCTCATTTATGTTTTTTATAATTAAAAAACAACAAAAAAATGGGGCAAATTATTATAAAGGATTAAATATGATATCAACATCTCAATTACTATATAGAATAAAAAGTAATGCAAAGATGTTATCAGTAATAGCTATATTAAGTGCTACTACATTAACTGCAATAGGGGTATCTATATCGGTTTACTTTATGAGTTCTCAAGTTGTTGAAGAACAAGCACCATACTCTTATACTTTATCACTTGATAATAGAGAGTATATAAAAGAATTTGAAAAGACTTTATCAGATTCAAAAGATCACAAACTAGTTGATAAATTTGTAATTAGCTATATAAATTTAGATTCATATAAGGAAAATTCGCATGGATTTAAAGATTCATATCAAATAATATCTTTATCAAATTTAAATGAAATATTAAATTTAAATGGAGATAAAGAAATAGGTAATATAAACGATAATGAGTTTATTCATGTGTATCCTAAAGAAAGAGGATTTGATGCTAAATCATCTATAAATATAAACAATAATGGAAAAGATGTTGAATTAAATCTTAAATCACATATAGATGAAAAATTATATAATTCATTTAGTCCAGTAGATATGATTGTTGTTTCAGATACTGAATTTGAAAACTTAAAAATAAACAATAAAGTAGAAAATTATTACACATATAATATAACAAATCAAAAAGATGGAGAAAAATTTGATAAAGAAGTATTGAAATTAACAGAAAAATACTATACTGGAGATCAAAAAAGGCCAGCTTCAAGTTATGTTTTATCTTATTATGAAGCTTTTAAAGATGGATTTACAACTTCAGGAATTATGGTGTTTATAGGTGTATTTGTAGGTTTAGTATTCTTAGTTTGTACAGGTAGTGTAATTTTCTTCAAATTACTATCAGAAGCTCAAGATGAAGCACCTAGATACACTGTGTTAAATAAAATAGGAGTAGATGAAGATGATATAAAGTCATCTGTATATAAACAAGTTGGATTTAATTTCTTTTTACCTTTAGTATTAGGAGGTTTACACAGTGTTGTGGCAAATTATGTTGTTTGCCATATACTTGGACAAAATTTATCGGTAGTAATGTTGTGGACGTTAATTCCATATTCGATAATTTATATAACATATTATTTAATTACTTCTAAGTTCTATTTCAACATAGTAACTAAACGAAATTAGGAGGAATATTATGAAAAAAACATTATCTATAATAATAATATCACTACTAGTATTAATAGTAGGAGGAGTTGTTGTTGCAAGAACTGTTGTATATCCAGTAAAAGATATATCTGAAATAAAATCTATATCTAAAGAATATAATATTGATCCATACTTCTTAGCAGCGATAGGACACTTTGAATCTAGATTTGATGAAAAAGATTATGCAAAGAATGATAATAATGGGATATTAAGGCTTAGTGATGAAACTTCAATAAAATTAGCACATGAATTAAATATGAAAAATTTTAAACCAAGTGACTTAGTAGATGATAGAACAAGTTTAAAATTAGGTGCATATTATTTATCTAAATTTAAAGATGAAGGTTTAAGCAAAATGGTACAAGAATGGAATGTAAGAAATAAAGTAGATGATACTATGGATAGAAGAGCATATGCTAAAGAATATTATGTTCCTAAGATAGAAAATAACATAAAAATAATTAAAATGTTATACCCAGAAATGAGTTTTTAATAAAAGCGTAGATTATTCTACGCTTTTATTTTTGAAATATATAAGTATAATAGGTATAATAAAGTTTAAATTAAACAAAATTATGATAAGTAGGAGGAGTGAGAATGTACAACGTAGAGGATATGATATATGATTGTCCGGTTGAAGCTCTATCTAGTATTTTAGGTAAAAAATGGATACCTGCTATAATATGGCAAATCCAAGATACCAAAATAAGATTTGGAGAGTTGCAAAGATCTATAGAAGGATGTAGTAAGAAAATGCTAATCCAACAACTAGAAGTATTAATAGAAAATGGTATCATAATTAATGAAAAAAATACTGATAGCAAAGTAGTTGAATCTATTTATTATTTAAGCGAATCTGGATTAAGCTTATTACCAATAATGAAGAATATGATAATTTGGAGCAATAAAAATCTTGAATGTGGCAAATAAAAAAACCATCTCAAAATTATTGAGATGGCTTTTTATTTATTCAGCATATGCTTTTACTTCTTCATAGCACTGTAAATCAGTGTAAAGTTCTGAAGTATATGGATTACGTTTAGTTTTTCTTATTTTATAAATCATATAAATGAATAATGCTACATTAGCAATTAAAGCAACTGAACTTATTACAAGAAGTGCAGTTGGATTTTGTGTAGACTTAACAGCGAACTGTGATTCATCTATAAAAGAAGGACATGTCATTGCAAACATACACCATAGTGCTAGTGTTTGAGCACGATGTTGTAGCCAAGCTCCTTTTTTCAAAGTGAAAGCAGCTACAGTTGGAGCAACGAGTAAAGCAATTCCACAATACCAAGCATGATCACTTAAACAGTTGTAAGTGTATGCAAAGTTCCAAAGGTCATAAGCTATAATCCAGAACCAACACATATCTGGCCATAACATATCTTTACTTTTATCTTTACTAATACATATTCCCATCCAACCTGTGATAGTAATAATATTTAAAATTCCAGCAACACCGTTTAAGTAGTTCCAAGAACCACTGTATGTCATCATACCTTCAAAAACTTGTCTTGTAAGTCCAAGAGAACCTATTTGGAAATCACGAGCAACAGCCTCCATAATATTAATTGCAAGTATTAATGGTGGAAAGCATAAAACCCATTTATGCTTAGTAGCTCCATCTATATGACGTAATAACCAGAAACCTACACAACCAGCTAAGGCAGAGTAAACTTTTGCATAATGGAACCAATCATTTACGCTAGTACCTTTTGTAGTTTTAGGCCAAACAAAGAACGTAAGAATAATTGGAAGTATTATAAATAGTGAAACCCCACCCCACTTATAACGTCGCCCAACTTCATTTAATAGAACTAATACTATAAATACAAAAAATAACATTAGCCAATTTGATATTGGCTGAGATTCGAATAAAAACATTTTAATTATCCCCCCATCAACTGTAAAGTGTTTATTCACGAATATTGTAGCACTATTTATTTATAAATGAAAGCGATTTACCAAAAAAAGTAAGAAAACGAACAAAATATGTTCTTGAGTAATGAATTGACAAAAAAATGGTGTTATAATACTAGCGAGGGATTTATATTGTAAATATACCTTAAAAAATCAGCAGAAATAGGGGTAGGTGAATGACTTGCATGAGTTAGGGGTTGTAATTGAGGTTGTAAAAACTGTAGAAAGAGTTGTGTTAGAGCAAAATTTAAATAAGGTTGACACTATAGTACTTCAAATAGGAGAATTATCATCTATGATACCAAAATATATTAGAGAGTGTTATCCTGCTGCAGTTGATGGGACTATGTTACATGATACAAAGTTAGAAATAGAAATTTTACCAGGTAACGGTATTTGTAAAAAGTGTAATAAGGTATTTAATTTACTTGAAAATAATCGTAAATGCCCAAACTGTAATAGTGCAGAGTGGGAAATTTTAGGTGGGAAAGAATTTTTTATAAAAGAAATTATTGCTTGTTGATGCAAAACTTAAATAAAGAGTATGCAATATAATTGCATACTCTTTTTGATTAATTTCTAGTTAATTTGATTATTACATCTTCAAGATGAGGATACATTTTTAATAAATCATTTCTTTTGAATAATTCAAAGTCTTCAAATGTAAATGCAGGTGCTACCATACATCCAACTAATGCAAAACCATCATTATTCATTGAAGATCCAAATATATATCCTTTAGGAACTAAAATTTGTGGAAGTTCTCCGTTTTCAATATCTAGCCCTAATTGTTTAGTAATTAGCTCACCCTCTGGAGTAATCATATATATAGTAAGGGGTTGCCCATCATGATAGTACCACATTTCATCTGACTTTAGTCTATGAAAATTAGACACCTCTCCAGTCTCAAGTAAGAAGTATATACTAGTAAATAAATTTTTATCTTCTCTAAATAAATCTTTTGAAACTACTGACTCCTTATAGTAACCACCTTCAACATGAGGTGTCATACCTAGGTTTTCTATATAATATTTTGCTGATTTCATACTGTACCTCCTATGTATAATGTTTTCATTATAACATAAATCAAGGCACTCTGATCTTAGTTTAACAAGAGTGCCTTTAGTTAGATTTAATTAAAATATAAAATTAGCAAGTATGCTCATGATAATAGTATTTACAAGTATAAGGATATTCTTCCCACCATCCAAAAGCAACTACAACGTTTGAAGTAGTAGTCAATCCAGTTAAGTAAACAACTAGAGATTGACCTGGAGGAAGTATTATTTGTCCACCATCTACGATTTCTGTTGAAACAGGACCTACCACTCTAGAAAAAATTGGAACACCAGAAGGTGTAGAAGCATTAATCATATATTGTACTTGACCATAAGGAACAGGTTGGGGATTAATAGTTAAATTAGTTACGTTTACTAGATTACTAGTACTCATTCCAACTGGCAAAGTAGAATTAACGTAGAAAGCAGCATCTACTGCAGCACCTGATGGATTTTTTATAGTTATCACATTTACAAATAAATTTCTAGCAGAACCAGCTGGGTTAACTAATGCAGCTATAGCTGTAGTATTTACTCCTGTTGGATTCAATGCTGGAGTTTGACCTATAAAATATCTTCCTAATTCAGATTGATACAAAGCATAAGGGATAGAAATTTCTCTTTCAAATGAATTATTACCACATGTCATATATTATCACCTTTATATATATATTAGGGATAATAGTTATCCCTAATATATATTATTCAAAATTATTTAAAATGTGTTAAAAAATTTAATTAAATATACGAAAAATATCGAAGAAAGATGATTAAAAAATTATAAAAAATAATGATGAATTATTGAATTTAGTGTTAAAGAAAATCATCGATGGTTCGTAATATTATAAGTAGAACATTTTAGAGGTTAAATGTTGAAAATGGGTTGTTAAAAAGTTGTTAATATAAATTATATGTTAACAAATAAGGTTAAAAAAGGAGGAATAATTGTATGAAATCAAAAATTAAAACTAATATTAAGTACAAAAATAAAAGTATAAAAACTCAGCTTACTTTTATAATAGTATGTGTAGTAGTAGTTTGTTGTTTACTGTTAGGATCAATTACGAGTTACTTAAACTATAAAACTTCGAATGAGATTTTAGCAAATGCTGCTTTAGAAAATACTAAACAAGCATCACAAACAGTTGCACAAAAGATAAAGAATCTTAAAGATGCAACAATACAAACTGGTACAATAAAGGAACTTTCAGATCCTAAGGTAAGTGTTGAGGAGAAGAAAAATATTATAGCTAGAGAAGAGAAACTTACAGGATTAACTCTAGGACAAATTATATATGCAGATGGAAAGGATCTTTTCAGTGGAAAAGATTATTCATCTAGAGACTATTTTAAAATATCTATGCAAGGAGACGCATACATGAGTAGTCCTGTTGTAAGTAAAGTAACAGGAGATCTTACAATGGTAGTTTCAGCACCTATTTGGGAAAATGGAATACAAGGAAGCAAGATTGTAGGTATAGTAACTTTTGACGTAGATAAAAACTTTTTAAATGATATAGTTAATAATATAAAGATAAGTAAAAATAGTTATGCTTATTTAATAGATAGCAAGGGAACAACTATTGCACATAAGGATGTGAGTCTTGTAGCTGTTCAAAACTCTATAAAAGAGGCAAAAACAAATTCAAGTGTAAAATCATTTGCAGAAGCTGATAAAAAACTTATATCAGGTGAAACAGGAAATGCAGATGTAGAATTAAAAGGAGAAAAATGGATACTATCATATGCTCCAGTTGAAAATACTGATGGATGGGGAGTTGGAATAATGACCAACAAAGCAGATTTCCTTGGGCCGGTATATACTTCAATTGGGACAACTATTGGATTAGCAATAATATTTACTATAGTATCATTTATAGCAGCTATAAAGTTTGCTAATAAGATAGGAAATCCACTAAAAGCTTGTAGCGAAAGACTTAAAAAATTAGCAGAAGGAGATTTAAACTCAGAAACTCCACAAATAAATGAAGAAAATGAAATTGGATTATTAGCTAATGCTACAAATAAAATAGTTATTGATATGAGTGAAATGATTAGTACATTAATGTATGTATTAACAGAGATAAGTAATGGAAATTTAGATTTAGATACAAATGATGAAAAATTAAGTCATTTATTCATAAATGATTTTGAACCTATGTTAGTAGCTGTAAATAAAATTATTGATAGTTTAAATAGTACATTAGATCAAATAAACATAGCTGGAGAACAAGTTGCAATTAGCTCGATACAGTTATCAGAAGGAGCTCAAGTTCTTTCTCAAGGAGCAACGGAACAAGCTAGTTCTATCCAAGAACTTTCTGCAACTATAAGTGAAGTATCAGATCAAATTCAACAAACAGCTAAAAATGCAGTAAAAGCTAAGGCTATTTCAACAAAATCAAGTGTTGCTACAGATAAAGGTAAAAAGCAAATGCAAGAGATGATTACAGCTATGGATGAAATAAGCAGCACTTCAAATAGAATTGGAGATATAATTAAAAATATTGATGACATAGCATTCCAAACTAATATTTTAGCATTAAATGCAGCAGTAGAAGCAGCTCGTGCTGGAGAAGCAGGTAAAGGATTTGCAGTAGTTGCGGATGAAGTAAGAAATCTAGCTGAAAAATCAGCACAAAGTGCAAAAGATACAGCTGAGCTAATTGAAAGATCTTTACTAGCTATAGAAAATGGATCAAAGATTGTATCAGAAACAGCAATATCTCTTGAAGAAGTTGTTAATGGAGCTAAGACTTCATCTGAAGTTATACAAGAAATAGCGGACGCAAGTAATGAACAAGCTCAGCATATAAATCAAGTAAATACTGGAATGGAACAAATTTCAGTAGTAGTTCAAACAAACTCAGCAACTTCTGAAGAAAGTGCTGCAGCAAGCGAAGAACTATCAAGCCAAGCTAATATGTTAAGAGATCTTATTGGACAGTTTAAATTAAAAAATAATCAAGATAAGAAAGATAAGTATTTTGATGGAAAAATGTTATTTGACACAGAAGATTTTGAAATGTAACATTAAATAAAAATAACTGAACTTACATAAGTAAGTTCAGTTATTTTTTTATAAAATCTAAAATTTTATCATATAACTCCTTAGCATCATCATATCCTTCTTCATATAATGATGTGAGTTTTTTAGCATTCTTTTCAATTTGGCTAACATTAACTGGTTTTTTAGGTCTAATAACTAAGACATCCCCATCTTTTTCTAATTGATTTACTAAAGTAAGACTTTTGTTATAATTTAAATGTCTATTTTCAATTACTTTAATAAGATTTGGGTATTTCTTGTATTTTTTATTTACAATAGGAAGAAATTTTTGTTTGTTTTTTTTGTAAGTAACATCTCTAGTTAAAACAACTATATTCTTTTTATATCCTTGATTTAAAGAATACTCGATAGGTATTGAATCGGATACACCACCATCTACCAATTTAAAATCATCTATTTCTACTATATTTGCAAACATAGGTATTGAACAAGATGCTTGCATATAAATTATTTCTTTTTTCAAATCTTTTAACTCAAAGTATTCTGGAGATCCAGTTTCACAATTAGTAGCAACCACTACGAATTTAGATTTAGATTTAGCAAAAGTATCATAGTCATAAATATTTAGTTCATTAGGAATTTTATTGAACATAAAATCCATACCAAAAATTGATCCAGTTTTAATTAAATTAGAAAAACTTAAATACCTTTTATCGTTTAGATAGTCTACAGTAGCATTATATGCTCTTTTATATTGTTTTGATAAATACGAAGAAGCATGACAACTACCAGCAGATACACCGATTGTTATATCAACTTCTATATTTTTTTCTATAAAAAAATCTAAAACTCCAGCGGTGTATATACCACGCATACCGCCACCTTCTAATATTAAGCCTATTTTATTCATAGTATATCCTTTCTACAAAAACATTGATATATGCAAAGTTATTAACTTATAAATTGCTTTAAATATAAAATTATTATAAATTAATAACTTTATATTGTCTAGCTTTGAAGAATTTAACTTAGCTATAAATTATTTAATCCGTATATAAATAATATGATTATAAATTATTATCATATTTAGGAGTGAACTGATGATTAATAGTATAAATAAAAATTCTTATGATGTAGGAAATAAAACAAATATGGCTACAAGTAATAAAGAACAGTTAAAACAACAAATAAAAACTCCAAGCCAAGAATGTGAAGCTATAGTAAGTAGAATTAAAGATGAATTGAAAAAATCAACCTTAATAGCGATAAAAATTATAAGTGGAGAAAATATAAATAAATCAGAAGAAAAATTTATAAACCTTAAATATCCTGATATAAAAAAATTAGCTGAAAAATTGAACAAAGATATAAAGCAATTAAAGATTTTAATAAAAAATTGTAATTCAGATGAAGAAAGAAAAGAATTAATAAATAGAGAAATAAATAATGTAAAGCTTATGGGGAAAAAGGGGTTAATATCGGAAGTTGAAGTGAAGTTAAAATTAGGAGCTTTAAGTGAAGTAGAAAAATTTTCGAATACAGTGAAAATAGAAAATAAAAAGATTGAGGTTATAGCAATAAAGTTATTGAAGAATCAAAATTTAACTTCAAAAGAACTTGCTTTAATAGAAGAAAAAATACCAGATATAAAGCAAATAATTAACAAAATAATTAAAGAGAATAAATCATTAAAAGATGAGATTAACAATTGTAATAGAACTGAAGAAAAACAACAAAAAATATCAAAGACTTTTAATGACTTAGACAGTTTATTTAAGAATAATAGAATTTCAGATTTAGAGTTTAAGTTAAATTTATTTTATATAAATAGTTTAGAAAAGGAAATTAAAAAAGAAAAAAATAAACAGATTTGGATTAATCCTTATTTTTATTTAAATACTTCATCACTAGTTGATAATTTAAGTGGAGTGTTAATAATTATAGTAATTATTATAGCTATTTTAAAATTTATATAATATTTTAATAATAGATACACGAATATAGGTAAATACGTATCTCTAGATTTAAAAGAATCTTCCGTATATATAGAAAGTATATTTTATAGTTGAAAATAAGAAATCGGGAGGTAACTATGGGCGTTTCAGAGAACACTAGTAAAACAAAAATTCTTTTAGAATCGGGAACAAATGAACTTGAAATTATGGAGTTTACTATAGCAGGTGAATTATTTGGTATAAATGTTGCGAAAGTTAGAGAAATAATGATTGCGCAACCAGTAAAACAAATGCCTAACTCACATGAATTAGTAGAAGGTGTATTTAAGCCTAGAAATGAAATTATAACAGTTATAGATTTAGGTAGATATCTAAACTTACCTAAAACAGAAAATAAAAATAATGATATATTTATTGTAACTCATTTTAACAAATTAAACTTTGCTTTCCATGTTGAATCTGTAGTAGGTATTGCAAGAGTATCATGGCAAGCTATAAAAAAACCAGATAAAGTAATTTACGGTGGAGATGAAGGAGTATCAACTGGTATAGCAGAATATAAAGATAGACTTATAACTATACTAGACTTTGAAAAAATTATTGCAGAAATAAGTCCTGAGTCAAGTATTCAATATGAAGAAATAGATAGATTAGGTAAGCGTAAAGACACTGACAAAACTATACTAATAGTAGAAGATTCAATGTTACTTTCTAAGATGATAGTTGAATGTTTACACAAAGCGGGATACAAAAACACAATAAAAGTTGATAATGGGCAAGAGGCATGGGAATACTTAGAAGAAGTTAAGACTTGCGGAGAGCCAGTTAAAAAGCATGTTTCATGTATAGTTTCAGACATTGAAATGCCATTAATGGATGGACATAGATTAACAAAACTTGTAAAAGATGATAGTGTGCTTAAAGACATACCTTTAATATTATTCTCTTCATTAATAAGTGAAGAAATGAGAATAAAAGGTAAATCTATAGGTGCAGACGAACAAATAACTAAACCAGAAATTGCTAATTTAGTTAGCATAATTGATAGATTAGTAGAAAAATAAATAAAATAGGTACATGCTAGCATGTACCTATTTTTATATTTCAGAGTATTTCATTACTGTATTAGTTAAAAAATTACTAAAATTATTAAACTCAGACTTATTTATATCATTTGGATAAGTCATGATTTTTAGTTCATGAGCAGGTGTATCTTTTCTATAAGATGGATGAGTATGATCAAAACATTGTAATTTAAACCCTAATTTTGAATAAAAATTTAATCTCTTAATAGATACATCATCCAAAGGTGGATCTATTTCTAAAATTACATTTTTATTAATTTGACAAAACTCTTTAATGACTTTAGAGCCATAGCTTTTTCCTCTTAAATTTGAAGAAATTGCAAAATGCTCTATATATACAAATTCGCCTAAATTCCAATAAAATAAAAGTCCAATTAGTGACTCAGATTCACAAAGGGCCATGCAGTAATATCTTTCATCTTGTAAAGCTAAAACTTGATCCTCTAAAGTTCTTTGTTCAAATAATGGAAAGCTTGTATTATACATATTTATTATATCGTTCCAATATTTATTATTCTCAGATTGAATTCTTAAAAATTCCATATTATCACCTCATAAAAGTTATCTATATTTTGGTTAAATTGTCTAACATTATATCATATCTAAAAATTTATGCAAATTAAGCATATAAAGTATTGATTGTGTGTATAGATGTTTATATTATTATCTATAAAGAAAATATTATTTATCAAAATAAATAAGAGGGATGGGAATCATTAATGAAAATTTTAAGTCATGGATGTACGCTAGATTGTTTTGATTGTTGTAAGTTTAATGTATATGTAGAAGATGAAAAAGTTATAAAAATAGAGGGTGATAAAAACCACCCTTATACAAAAGGATTTATATGCAATAAAGGAAGAGCTCATTTAAAAAGACTAAATCATCCAGAAAGAATATATAATCCGTTGATAAAAATAGATGGAGTTTGGAATGAAATTAGTTTTGAAGAAGCTATAAATATAATTGCCCAAAAATTAAAGATATATAAAGATAAATACTCATCAAAATCTATACTATATTACACTCAATACGGAAGTGGTTCAGTTTTAAAAGATATAGGTGATATCTTCTTTAATTTTTATGGCGGAGTAAGTAAAAGCAAGGGAGGCCCTTGTTGGAGTGCTGGAATAAAAGCTCAAAAATATGATTATGGTACCTGTAAAAGTCATTCGTTAGAAGGTATGTTAAATAGTAAAAGTATTTTTATATGGGGAAAAAATCCTGCGTATACTACAATACATACATTTCAAATGATAAAAAAAGCAAAATCTAAAGGAGCAAAGGTAGTTGTTATAGATCCAATATACACAGATACAGCTAAGATTGCAGATAGATATATACGAATAAACCCAGGTACAGATGGAGCATTAGCTATGGCTATGACAAAAATTATAATACAAAAAGGAATTTGTGATAATGATTATATAGATAAATACGTATTAGGATTTGATATATATAAAGATTATATACTTAATTTAGATTTAGATGAATTATTAAATGAATGTGGAGTACAGCTCAATATAGTAGAAGAATTAGTAGAATTATATACAGATAGGTATTCTACTATATATATAGGGTATGGAACACAAAAATATAAAAATGGAGGAAATAATATAAGAGCTATAGATGCTTTAGGGGCTATAACTGGGCAAATAGGATTTGCTGGTGGAGGTATTAATTATGCAAACAAAGTATATCCATCAGTTTTAAATACAGATCCATTTAATAGTGAAGATTATTGTGATAATAGATTTTTCTATACTAGCCACATTAGTAAGTTTATAAAAGAATCTATGAATAGTAAAACTCCTATCAAAATGGCAGTTATAACAAAGAGTAATTTATTAAATCAACTAGCTGATGTAGTAGATATAAAACAAGCTTTTAATTATATAGAGTTCAAAGTGTGTTTCGATATGTTTATGACAGATACTGCAAAAGAGTGTGATTTATTTATACCATGTACAAATACTTTGGAGAGTGAAGATTTATTATATTCATCAATGACAAATCCTTATATTATATATAATGAAAAAGTAGTAAATCCTCAAAATAAACTAATGGATGAATATTATTTTTTTATGGAATTAGCAAAACGTTTAAACATAAAAGATTATCCAATGGTATCTAAGTTAGAATATATATGTGAGGTAATAAAGCCATTGATGGAACTTGATAGAAATATAAATTTAGATACAATAAAAAATAATTATTTGACTATACATAACCCTATAGCATGGGAAGATAAAATATTTGAAACTCCATCAAAAAAAATTGAACTATATTCAAACGATGCTATCCTAGATGGTGCAAATCCAATTCCTAGATATATAAAATCTGAGAAAAGAAATAAGTATAGATTACTAACTAATCACTGCAGAGATAGTATTTCTAGTCAGCATATGATGGATAAAGAGGAAATAGCAAAAGCGTATATAAATGAAGAAATGGCAGATAGAGAAGATATTAAAGAAAATGATATTGTAAAACTAGTTAGTAAAAATAGAAGTATAAAAGTTCAAATTAAAATAACTGACAGTGTAGGAGATAATACAATTTTAATTTATGTTGGATGGTGGAAAAAACATGGTAATCCAAATGTTTTAACATATAGTGGAATTTCAGATATGGGAGGGCAAGTAACCTATAATGAAACATTTGTGGAAATAGATAAATGGGTTAACAGGGTTAAATAAGAACCATAATAACCAATAAAACTAAAGCTAAAAATTAAATTGAAAAATTTTGAACAAATTATAGTTCTACGAAATATTGCATTTTCAGTATGTTGAAAATTATAAATAAGATTTAATGTAAAACTTTAAAACTGGCATAGTAATTGCTCTATATTAATAGTACAAAATTATATATGGAGGATTTATTAATATGGAAATGAACATCAAAGAGTTATTTGAAGTAGGAGTAAGTTTTGAGTCAGCTGTAGGAGTAGGAACAAAAGAAGAAAGATCTAGAGTAGTAAAAAATACTTCTCGTATTAACTTGCCAAATGATTTAGTAGAAGAGGTTAAAAACTTCGATAAAGAAATAAACTTTTTAGTTTCAGGTGAAATCTTTTGTCCAGATTTCCAACTTAATGTAAGTGTAGTTAAAAGACTTTGTGATTTAAATCAAAATTTCAATATGTCAGTAATAAGTATAACAAGAGGTAAAAAGTTTTTAGCACCTATTTTAAAAATTGAAAATTATAAAGCTCCTACAATTGCAGTTTTAGATAAAGAAATGAATGTTTTAGGAGTATTCGAGGAAACTCCTAAAGTTGTTTCAGCAATTGGTAACTTTGAAGAAATCAAATTAAATTATTTTAAAGGCGAGTACTTAACTGATACAGCAAAAGAGATTGTTGACTATATAAAAAAATGTAATTAAAAATATAGTAAAGAGAGATAAAGTTAATTTATCTCTCTTTCTTATATTTTGCAATTTATATATGATATTGTTATAATTTATTTAATGATTATAGACTATTAGATATGAGGGATAAAAATGAAAAAAAGAGAATTAGCTATAGTAACATTAAAAAAAGATGCAGGAGAAATATATGCAAATCAAATAAATTATTTTTTAGGAGACAGTATAAAGATAAACCTGTATTCTTTTGAAGAGGGCGGATTTACTTTCTTTGAAGAAAAACTAATTCTTCTTTCTGTGAATTTAAAATATGAAGAAATTTTAAATATGTGCAATCCAGATGCACAGATAATCATACCTAATTTAACTTTTGAAAAATCTAGTTTTGAAAAAATATGTAAGATAAATAAAAATGAAACTATATTTGTTTATAATTTATCAAAAAGTATGGCGTTAGAAACAATAGCAATTATATATAGATTAGGAGTAGATATTCCAAATCTTATACCTTGCTATCCTGAGATGAAAAAGGTACCACAAAACTCAATAGTTCTTACACCAGGAGAAAAAGTAAATATAGAAGCTAAAAATTGCAAAATTATAGATTTAGAATATAGAATAATAGATTTAAGTTCTATTGCAGATATAGCTATGAAGCTCAACTTAGAAAGTCTTATTCAAGAGGATTTAGTAAAAAAATTTATGGATAAGATTGTTCCAATTAGCTATATAACAGAAAAGCTTTTAGTAACCCAAACTAAATTAGAAAATCAATTTGATTTTTTATTATCTGCAATTGACGATGGCATTATTGGAGTTAGCAATGAGGGGATAGTACAGTTTTATAGTCACGTAGCAAGAGAAATATTATCTATTAATGGAAATGAAATGATAGGAAAATATATAGGTGAATATGTAAAATCTCTAGACTTTGATCAAATAATTAAAAAAGAAGTTCCGTATTTTCAAAAACTTATTAAAGTAAATAATATAGATATAAATATGGAGGTTAAATACACACACATAAGTGTTTTTAATGGATTTATAATAAAAGTATCTAAATTCCATCAAGCTGAAAAAAAACAAGCAAAGTTAAGGGCACAGCTAATGAGCTCAGGAAATATAAGCAAATATAACTTTGACGATATAATTGGATGCAGTGAATCTATACAAAATACAAAAAAAATTGCATATAAAATGGCTCAATCTGATTCATCGATTCTTATAATTGGTGAAAGTGGGACTGGTAAAGAGTTATTTGCTCAATCGATACATAGTGCATCAAGACGAAGCCAAGGCCCTTTTGTAGCTGTAAACTGCAGTACTTTTCAAGAAGGATTATTACAAAGTGAACTTTTCGGATATGATGAGGGGGCATTCACAGGAGCTAGAAAAGGTGGTAAAATTGGATTATTTGAACTAGCGAATAAAGGTACTATATTTTTAGATGAAATAGGAGAGATGGACTTAAACTCTCAAGCAACACTTCTTAGGGTAATTCAAGAAAAACAAATTAGAAGAGTTGGTTCAGATAAGATTATAGATGTGGATATAAGAATCATAGCAGCTACCAATAGAGATTTAAAAAAGTTAGTATGCGAAAATAAATTTAGAAAAGATTTATTTTATAGATTAAATGTATTGCCATTAAAAATTGCACCACTTAGAAATCGAAATGAAGATGTATTTTTAATTTTTGAATCATTTAAGAAAAATCTTGATGTGAAGTTTAATCTCTCGAATGAACTTGTTGAAATTTTTAAAACGTATAGCTGGGAAGGCAATATAAGGGAATTAAGAAATTTAGTAGAATATTGTTCATATTTAGATAAAAGTACGATAGAAGTATATGATTTGCCTGAGTATATGTTAGAGTCAATAAAACATAAAGATTACTGTTTGGAATTATCAAATAAAAATGAAATTAAAAAAATATCTAATTTAAAAAGAGATTTGAGAGATTATATATTTGTATTAGAAAAAATAAAAAATGCATATGATTTAAAGCAAAGAATTGGAAGAAGAAAAATATATGAATATGCATTATCAGAAAAGATATTTTTAACTGAGCAACAAATTAGAAGCATATTGATAGAGTTACAAGAGTTTGGATTTGTAAAAATTTTGTCTGGCCGAGGGGGGTCGGTAATAACAGAAAAAGGAATTATATTTTTAGAAGAAAACAAAAGAGTTTGATAGATAATATATATTATCTATCAAACTCTTTTTTCATTTAAAATTATTTAATATAAAGTAACATAAAAAAAAATTTTTAATATTATATAGATTAGGGGGACTTTACTTGGAAAATTTTAAAGGAGGTTTTTTATGAATAAATTAAAAGGTATTGATGTCAGTCATTGGACAGGCTATGTTAACTTTAAAGATGTTTTAAATAGTGGAATTCAAGTTGTTTATATAAAAGCAACAGAAGGAACTAATTATATAGATCCTAGATTTAAAGAGTACTATAATGAAGCAAGAGAAGCAGGCCTAAAGATAGGGTTTTACCATTTTTTTAATCCTGTAAACCCTGGAATCCCTAAAGAACAAGCTCAACATTTTGTAAGTACAATAAATGGATTAAAATGTGATTGTAAGTTAGTTTTAGATTTAGAAAAAACGGGAGGACTAAGCAAATCGAAACTATCTAGACAGGCGATAGAGTTTTTAGAAGAAGTTAAAGGATTAAGCGGATTGGACGTAGCTATTTATACGTATACTAATTTTGCTCAAAATAATTTAGATTCAGAATCTGGACTAGGAAAGTATCCTTTGTGGATAGCTCAATATGGAACAAGTAAACCGGAAAGCAATCCTATATGGGGAGAACAATATGCTGGATGGCAATATTCTGAATCAGGAATAGTTAGAGGGATTGAAAGCAAAACGGACCTAGATGTATTTACTGAACAAATACTATTAAATGAATATAAAGAAGCGGACATTAAGGATAAAAAATCTGAAAATATTTATTACACAGTAAAAAGTGGAGATACTTTAAGTAAGATAGCTAAAATATATAATACTAACTATCAATATTTAGCAAATATTAATAACATACCTGATCCAAACTTAATATATCCAGGACAAAAAATTAGAATAAATTAAAGGAATTTCGAGATATTACCATAATATTTATGGTAATATCTTTTTTTAAAATATAAAAAAAGACATGAAAAATAAATTTTAGATAAGTTTTTATATTTGTAGGAATGTTGTAACTAAAGTTAAGCATAAAATATATATAATTTATAATAAATAGATTATATAGCAACAAATCAGGGGGGAATAAAATGAGTAAAAGTGAATTAAGGGTGGATATGAAAGAAGAAGCTAGGAGACAGTTAGCCGATAATAAAATAGATATTACTATAGCTACTGTATTAGTTGGAATGATTACATTTATACCACAGTTTTTAAGTGAAGAAATTTTCACATCTTATAGAATGACATTAGTTATAAGTATTATATCAATGCTTGTGTCTACTCCGTTAGTAGTAGGATTAAATATAGTATCTTTAGATTGTATAAAAGGGGAGAAAATCAAAGCAAAAGATATATTAAAAGGATTTAATATATTATATCAATCATATGGATCTATATTACTTCAGATGGCTATAACTTTTATTATGACTGCTCCTTTTGTAGCTATACCCATATTTTTAGTAAAAGATAGTCATACAAGATTAACTATGATTGCATTTATAAGTAGTATATCAAATTTATTTTTTTCTATAGTATTTTCGCAACTTCAATATATTATTGCAGATAAAAAAGATATTTCATTAATTGAAGCTATTAAAAAATCTATCAGTATTATTAAAAATTATATTTGGGACTATATATTACTTTCATTAAGTTTTATTGGATGGATGCTTTTAGTTGGATTTACCTTTGGGATAGCATATATTTGGGTAGGACCTTATATTCAGTTAACATTTACAAATTTTTATGAATATATAAAAAAAGATGAGTTGGATACATATGAAAAATCAAAATATAGTAATTTAAAATCAGGTATATTAGTAGGAATTTTATTATGTGCATATATGATGATAGAAGCAAATGTATCTCAAAGAATACTTACACCACCTATTGTAAAAAGAATTATAGAAGACAATGATCTAAGACTTATAAGTTTTGATGAAGAGAAAAGTTATTATATATCTGAAGAAGAAGGGATAGCGTATAAAATTGAACCTAATTACAACAATTTAAGTGATTTAAGTAAATATACAGTTGTTGTCAAAAAACATCCACTAGATGCTAAAAAAGGAGATAAAGTTAATTCGACAGTTATGTATATAATAGCAGATGGAGATAAGTTATTGGGTATTAGTTGTGATCCAAATAGTCCAGATAAAAAAATAGAATCTTATAATCCATTGCCAGGAAAATTTGATATAAAAGGAAAAAAACTATAAAACAAGAAATTGGCATATAACACAATGTGTTATATGCCAATTTCTTGTTTTTGAAAATATAAATTAGAATAAAAAAATTAAGAAAAAATTAAGAAAAAATAAAGGTTAAATTAAGAATTATATCTCAAAATAGTTAAGTTATTTATATTAAGATGATACTAGAGAGTGCCTAGTTTACAGTAATGTTACATGTACATAACAAATTTGTAATAAAGCTAAAAAGTGGAGTTTAATATGGTAGACTTTATAAATAAAAATAAATTGGAGAGGTGATGGTTATTAAAACGAATAAAGATAAATTAATATTAGGATTAAAGATATTATTTGTAGTAATTATTTTAGGAATAACAGCTAAAGAGTCAGCTAGTATTATTAGAGGGTTTAACGTCGAAACATTTTATACTTATGCAGACCAGCTTACTTTAGGTAATATACTTATTATTGTTTCGCTGGGCATAATTTCATATATACCTTTAACTTTTTATGATTTTATAATCAAGAAAAGAGTTGGAATAAATTTAGATAATAAAAAATTATATAAATATTCATGGATTGCAAGTTCTGTATCTAGTATCGTTGGATTTGGAGGAAGTAGTGCTATTGCTTTAAAAAGCCATTTTTACAATCCTTATGTTAAAGATAAAAAGATTTTAGCAAAAGAGGTATCTAAAGTAGTAGCTTTAAATCTAACTGGTTTTTCAATGACATGTTTTATATATTTAATAATGATGAAATTTAATCTTGGTAAAATTAGTATTACAAATGTTTTAACTATATGTATAAGTATGTATTTACCAATTTTGACATTAATTTTAATAGGTAGATATATAAAATATAAAAATGAAGTAAGAAGAGATGTTGCTGATACATTTAAAATAATAGGAATATCATTATTAGAGTGGATTACAACTATAACTTTAGTATACTCAATAATCATTATATTAGGAGAAAGTATATCTATAGCACAATTTTTTCCAATATTCGTAGCTGCAATAGCTGTAGCTATAATAAGTATGTCTCCTGGTGGAGTAGGAACGTTTGACTTAACTTTATTAACTGGACTTAATGCTTTAGGTGTTTCATCAGAAAAGGTAATATTAGCTATATTTTTATATAGGTTAACTTACTATATAATACCATTACTTATAGGAGTAGTATTATATATATCTGAGCTATGGACTAAAGTAGATAAAAATAAAAAACATGTAGTTTCTATAGTATCATCAAAATTTGCTCATTATGGATTGATTGTATTAGTATTTTCTGCTGGATTATTACTTCTAGCATCTCAGGCTATACCTGGTATGGTGGAAAGAATACATGTAGTGAATAAAATCTTAGGATTTAAAATTACATGTATGTCAGGCGGAGTATCTATAATAATTGGATTTTTATTAATTGCTATGTCTAGAGTAATAAGTTTTAAATCTAAAAATGTATATAAGATAACTATGGCATTGGTTATAATCGGGATTTTCGTGTCCTTAATAATTAGATTTGAATATCAAGTTAGTATGTATCTAATTATTGTAGGGATAGTACTAAAAATTAGTAAAAATCAATTTTATAGAGATGGATTTGTTATGAAGTGGGGAGATATATTAAAAAACACGTTAATATTACTATTTTTCCAAGGGTTATATATATATGTAGCATACAATAATACACATTTAAAAGTTGCTAGTAACTCAATATTTAACTTAAGTAATTATCATACTTTGGAACAAGTAAAAAAATTCGGGGCAATGAGTGCAATTGGATTTTTAATTGCAGTAGCATTCTTAGGTATTCTATACTATTTAAATAAAAAGAATGATTTTAAAAAAGTTAAGTTGTATCAGTGTAAAGATAAAGTAGATAGTATACTAAAAAAATATAATGGAAGTTCCGTTATTCACTTTATAAATTTAAATGATAAATTTGTATATATGAATAAAGATGAAGATGTTATGCTCCAATACCAAGTATATGCAAATAAATTAGTAGTGCTTGGCAACCTTGTAGGGAATGAAAATAAGTTTTTTGAATCTATCCAAGAATTTTATGAAATGTCTGATAGATATGGATATATACCTGTATTTACTGCAATAGATGAAAAAATGATACCTCATCTACATGAAACTGGATATGAATTTATTAAATTAGGTGAAGAAGCATCTGTAAATTTAGAAAGCTTTACTTTAGAGGGTCGAAAAATGAAGAGTGTAAGAAATGCACTTTCTAGAGTTGAAAAAGAAGGATATACATTTGAAATGATATATCCACCGTTTAGCAATGATTTTCTTGAGGAAATTAAAAATATTTCTGATGAATGGCTTGAAGGAAGACCGGAAAAAGGATTCTCAGTTGGATTCTTTGATGAAGAGTACTTAAGTTTAGATGCTATTGCTATAGTAAAAAACAAAGATGGAGAAATTAAAGGATTTACAAATTTAATGCCTATGTATGATGGTAATAAAACTTTATCTATAGATTTAATGCGTTTCTCAAAAGATAGTTGTAATGGGATAATGGATTTTATATTTGTAAATTTATTTAAGCATGGAATAGAACATGGATATTCAAGATTTAATATGGGAATGGCACCTTTATCTAATGTAGGAAGATCTAAATATTCATTTTTAAGAGAAAAGATGGCTGCTAAGATTTATTCTCATGGACAACATTTTTATTCTTTTGAAGGATTAAAGAAGTTTAAAGAAAAGTATTGTGAGTCTTGGGATGGAAGGTATATGGCCTATAAAAAAAGAACTTCCCTTATATTTACAATGGTTCAAGTTATAATGTTAGTATCTAATGGTAAAAAGTATAGATATGAAAGTTGCAATATTGAAAGTGAATCATTAAAGGAAGAGTTAGCTTAAGTATTAAAAATAAAAAAACACTATTTTAAAAATAGTGTTTTTTTATTTATTTTAAAACAAATTTTTCTATAGCTTTAGCTACTCCAGATTCTGTATTTGGAAGAGTTACATATTGAGCAGAGTTTTTTACTATATCTATAGCGTTACCCATAGCTACTCCTATTCCTGCATATTCAATCATAGATAAATCATTTTCGCTATCACCTATACACATAACTTCATCTTTTTTTAAATTAAAATATTTTGCAAGTTGAGCAACAGCCTCTCCTTTAGAGCTACCTTTTTTCATTATTTCAAAATTATCATCCCAAGAAGAAACAATTTCAAGTTCAGGATTTAATTGTTTTAATTCTTTTTTCACTTTCATTAATTTTGAAATATTATTTTTTTCTATACAAACACCTTTTAATAATTGATTTGGATATAATTTAAAAGCATTATCTATATTATCAATAACCTCAAATTTAATTTTTTCTTCATCTTTAAGACGTTTATTTAAAACTTTATATATATGATTATCTGGAAGTTCCATAGTAGATACGATACCAAAATTACCAGTTAAGTAAGATAATAATCCATACTGTTTTGTAAGACTTAAAAAGTCTTTTATCTCATTAGCACTTAATGGGTTATTATATATAGTTTCACCATTACTTCCACCGATAAAAGCTCCATTTGAAGCTATGATAGGAGTTTTTAAACCTATTTCATCAGAATATAATTTTGCACAATTATAAACTCTACCAGTAGTAATCGCTACGTGAACACCTCTAGAAACAGCTTCTTTTATAGCCCTTTTATTTTCTTCTGATACATTTTGTTGATCCATTAGAAGAGTTCCATCCATATCTATACATATTAATTTTATAGCCATTTCAAATACCTTCTTTCGATATATTAAATGTATTTATTACAATTAATATTATATTACTTTAGAATTAAGATGTTAAATAGTAAAATTACATGATAATTATAGGGAAAACTTATAATTGTTAAAAATCATTTTGAGAATTTACTTGAAAGGATGAAATATATAGTTTAATAAAGAGGGTTAATGGGTTGAATTGTTTAGCCTGTTAAACCTATTTTTATTTATTTAACATCAAATTAAGAACATATTTTTAAATTTATCCAAATAATATTAAAAATATAAAGAACATATTAATTAGTTTGCTTATTATATTGTTGGAATTTCAATGATTATAAAGTTATGATGAAAATGAAATACGTATTGAAAAGATTTGGCATAGATATTGCTTATATATCTAAGTATAAAGAATTTATTGGAGGTAGTAAATGATGAATTATAACTTTGACACTATAATTGATAGAAGTAATAACTTTGCAGCTAAATGGTCAGAAATGGATAAGAAATATGGAACAAATGATCTTATTCCTATGTGGGTTGCAGATATGGATTTTAAAGCAGCTCCATGCATAATAGATGCTTTAAGAAATAGATTAGAACAAGGTATTTATGGATACACAACTAGACCAAATTCTTACAATGAATCAATAGTAAATTGGGTATCTAGAAGATTTGGATGGAATATAAAAAGTGAATGGCTAGTTTTTAGTCCAGGAGTTATTCCGGCAATTAGTATATTAATACAAGAACTTACTAATGAAGGGGACAAGATAATGATACAAGAACCAGTATACAGTCCTTTCAATAGTGTAGTAAAAGATAATAAAAGAGAATTAGTTATAAGCCCTTTAAAGAAACTAGAAGATGGAAATTATGTTATGGACTATGAAGATATAGAATCTAAAATAAAAGATGTAAAAATATTTATACTTTGTAACCCTCATAATCCAGTTGGTAGAGTTTGGACAAAAGAAGAACTAAAGCAATTAGGTGATATATGTATTAAGCACAATGTAAAAGTTATTTCAGATGAGATACATAGTGATATAATTTTCAAAGGTTATAAACATATACCTTTTGCATCAATATGTAAGGAATTTGAACAAAATAGTATTACTTGTATGGCTCCTACTAAAACGTTCAATATAGCAGGACTTCAAATGTCTCAAGTTATACTTCCTAACGAAGATGATTACAAAGCACTAGATTCAGCTTTTGCAAGAATAGATATTAGAAGAAATAATGCATTTAGTTTAGTTGCAACAGAATCAGCATATAACAATGGAGAAGAATGGCTAACAGATTTTATTGATTATTTAGAAGGTAATATGGATTTTGCAGTTGATTATATTGAGAAAAATATGCCTAAGTTAAAGGTAAGAAAACCACAAGGAACTTACTTATTATGGGTAGATTTTAGTGAACTTGGATTAAGTGATGAAGAAGTTGCCAAGTTTTTAGTAGAAAATGCTAAAGTTGCATTAAACAATGGACCTTCATTTGGGATAGGTGGACAAGGATATCAAAGAATAAACTTAGCTTGCCCTAGGTCTATGGTTGAAGAAGCTTTAACAAGAATAAAAAATGCTATAGATTTATTATAAAAAACTTAGACCTCAAAATTATATAAGAATTATTTTGAGGTCTATATCTTAAGGGTTATGAAAACGATACCAAAAAATAATTGAAAAGAAAGGAAGTTTCCCCATGTGTAAAAATGTTGAAAAAAAGAAACCTACATTTAGATTTGCAATTTTAGTTATGCTTGCGATTATATCTTTGACTACAGTTGGAATGGTTGTATTTAAAGCATCTATAACAACTATGTTCTTATTATCTTGGCTAATAGTTGTTCCGGCGGCTATGAAATTAGGTTATACAAATAGTGAAATTGAAGAATTTGGATTTTCTGTGGGAAAAGATGCGTTTCAGTCTAACTTAATTATATTATCGGTTGGGGTATTAATTGCTACATGGATAGCAGCAGGAACAATACCAACTATTGTATATAGCGGGCTTACGATAATAACACCTAAATATTTTTTACTAACAGCATTAATAGTATGTTCTCTTACATCTATAGCAACAGGTACATCATGGGGAACTTTAGGAACTTCAGGTATTGCTTTAATGAGCATAGGGACAAGCATGGGAGTTCCAGCTGGACTTACAGCCGGAGCTATTATATCAGGAGCATTCTTTGGAGATAAAATATCTCCATTATCAGATTCTACAAATTTAGCTGCAGCTGTCTGTAAGACGGATGTAATAACTCATATAAAACATATGATGTACACTACTGTACCATCATATATAATATGTATAGTTTTATACACTGTAATTGGATTTAAATATGCAAACAATACAATCGATTATAATCAAATCAATGAAGTTATAAATGTTTTAAAAGCTAATTTTAATATAGGATTCATTGCATTACTTCCTATAATTTTTTTACTTATATTGCTTTTATTACAGAAACCACCAATAGTTTCTATACTAGCTTCTGCTATTCTTGGTGGAGTTATAGCTGTTCTTCAAGAAGGAGAGAAAATAGGAGATTTACTAAATTATATGTTAAATGGATATTCGGTAGATACAGGACTTGAATATGCAGATAAACTATTAAATCGCGGTGGAATGATGAGTATGGCAGAAACTGTATTACTAGTATTTATAGTTTTTGTTATAGCAGGGATACTTCAAAAAACTGGATTCTTAGAAGTTTTACTACAACCTATGATTGAAAAAATTGGGAACTCTAGAACTAAGTTAGTAGGAGCAACATTTATAACTAGTTATTTTGCAAATGCATTTAGTTCTTCGATGATGTTTACGTCTGTATTTGTAGGAACTGTTATGTCACCTTTATATAAAGAATTCAAATTAAAACCAGAAAATTTATCTAGAATAATAGAAGATACAGCAACTCTTGGAGGACCATTAATTCCATGGAATTCAAATGCAATATTTTGTAGCCAAACATTAGGTGTGAGCCCATTTGATTTTATACCATATTGTTTTTTAAGTTGGATAACTCCAATCATTTCATTTACTTATGGAGTTACAGGTTTTTCTATGAAAAAATATACAGATGAAGAACTTAGAGAAATTAGCGAACTTGAAGTTGCAGATAACCTATAGTAGTTTATAATTATATAAATTTAAGTTAAAAAAGAAGAGGATGATATTCTCTTCTTTTTTATATTTTAATATGATAGTTATTTAAATTAAGTAGTTTACATATTATTTAATATATTGGATAAAAAGATATTAAATTTAAATACAAATATTATGGAGAATATTATATGGAAGTAAATTTAAAAAAAATGAATTGTAAATTATCTTGTTTTGAAGAACTGCCACCACTAGAGTATTTCAAGCAATTAAATGTATATCAAAATTTGCATTTAAGTAGTAAAAATTTAGATATTTCAAATATAGAAAATACAAATCCTAAAATAGAAATATACTCAACTAAAATAATTGATACAAAGATAACTGAAAGTATAAAAGGTACATCTCTAGAGGGTCAACATTTAAGTGGTAAAAATCTTATTGTTGTAGGAAATATAAACATGAGTTTAATATTAGAATGCAGTACGAAAGGCAAAAAAAATAAAAATGTTAAAAAGAGAGAAGTTATTAACTTTAATATGCCTTTTAGTACAGTTATTGTAATACCAGAGGATATATGTGCAACAAATACAATAGATCTAAGATATTTAATTGAAGATATAACCGTTGCTAAAATTAGTTTAAACCAAGTATTAGTAAGTGTTACTATGTTAATACAGTATATAGACTAATGTAATATTTATTAAAATATAACTATACAAAATAGAAAAGGTGATTCAATGAGGGTTGTCAATGAGTGTAGGGTTGATTTTAAATATAGATTAACTGAGGATAGTCCATTAGTGACTAGAACAAATTTTAGCAATGTAGTATCAACAGAAATAGTGAAAGATATGTTGCATGTAGAAAAATTTGTAGATAAAAAATGCACATATGCATTTGATATACTAACATATAGTATAGTTATAACTAATACAAGTAATTTCACGATTACAAATGTGTTCTTTAAAGATAAAATACCAAAAGGAACTGTTTTTATAGAAAATTCAGTAAAAGTGGATGATATCAAAAAAAGATGTTTAAGACCTGATAGTGGTTTTTATATAAATAAAATTAAATATAGAAGTAGTGTAATTATAAGATTTAAGGTGATAGTTTTACCTCAATGTTTCACACAAACAATAACAAACTTTTCAACTATACAGCAAAATCATATATTAAATATAGAGGAAGAGCCTGTTAAATTAAATATTGATAGTAATATTGTAAGTAGTGAATTTCAACGAAAAGTATTTAAACAAATAAACATATGTGAGAATATAAGGCTAAAAAAAGATATTGTTAAAATTTTAAAATATGAGGTTAATGTAAAAGTCTTAAAATCAAAAATAGTAGATAGTCCAATTAATAGAATTAATCAAAAAAATAAATCTAATATGTGCAACTTAGTTGTTATTGGATCGATAGATTATAAAATACATTTTTTATCTGAAAATAAACAAAATAATAATGCAAATATGATTAGATATCAATTTGGATTTTCGTCATATTTAATGACACCTATAGGAATTGCATACATAAAGAATGAAAATATAAAAGTTAATGTGAATTATGCTTCAGCAAATTTAATAAATAAAAATTTGATAGTTACTAGCACAAATTTATATATGTATTTTGAAAATAATTTAAACACAAATAAAAAATAAACTCCCTTATATAAACATTTAAAAATAGCTTTATATAAGGGAGTTTTTTTACTTTAAAAACTTGGATCTATATTTAATACAGTTTTCTCAGGGTAAGGATTAGTAACTGACTTAGCAGTCACTATAAAGTCATATCTAGTTCCAAGTGGATTATTTGAAGGAATTAAAGCATTTATTTGAATAATCTTAGTTGTACTAGGTGCTAAATTTGACATTATAGGTAATGTTTGTTGATAGAGTGTATTTTTTGGAACATCAGATATTTTAACGTTATCGATATAAAGCGTGTAAGGTATTCCTACCTTTTGTATGATTAATGTGAAATCATCGTAACCTCCACCTGTATTTTTGAAGTAGTCTAGTATAACAGCAGTATTACCAGGTTGTGTAACTATAAATGAAGTAGAGTCATTTATTTTAGTTAAAGGATCTGGAGTAAGTGATACACCAGGAACTAAAGTACAAGTTATGATATTACTTTTTTCACCACTGTAAACTTTTGAAGTTGATATATCATTATAGTAAGATACAGCAGTTGCTTGTGTAGATATAGAAGTACCAGCTCTAAGTGTTGATTGAGGAACTACTGTAAAGTATACATATCCCGTTGTGGAAGCATCTAGTTGTGGTATTGATATAATAATTTTCTTTGAAGTAGAGTTATAAGCAGCAGTGCAAAATACTGTAGTATTTATTTCATAAAATAAAAAGTTTCCACTTATAGGTATTTCAACAGTTCCATTTATAAGTTTAATAGCACTATTATTTTGGAAGGTTAATTTAAACTGCATTACTGAGTTTATATTTATATTTGCATTTTGATTATATACTACAGAGTTAGATTTATCCGTTGCAGTTAAATTTAAAACTAAGTTAGGATGGTTTATAGCTATAGTTAAACTTTTACTAATACTAGAAAAACTTCCTCCTTGAATTTGTTGATATAAACATTGAACAGTATTAGATTGAGTTGATGTTGTTGAATTTAAACTTTTATTTGCATTAGTAATTTTACATATCATAGTATAATTAATTGTTTGTATATCGTTTCTAGCATCTATAGTACCTTCACTAGGGAATGTTACTACATTAGAAGAAACTGTTGGAGTAATAGGAATATTGTTTCTTGTAGTTGGCCCTAAATAAGATTGACCTCCACTTGGTAGAGTATCTTTTAGATATAGACCATAAGCAATAGTTCCTTGAGGAACAGTAACTCCTATTAAATAAGTTATATTAGATCCAACTTTAAATAAATCTGATATATTAGTTTTTGAAAGTGATATAGCTAATGAAGATAAAGTTATAGATGCAGTTTTTATAAGATTAGAGTACTGATAATTTGAAGAACCTTCCTCATAAATTTGTGAGTAAGGATTTGTATTAGTAGCTGTGGTTGTTATGTTGACTCCAGGAGCTAATACAGAGCTTATTGTAACCTTATAAGTTAAGGTTAAGGATTGACCAGGAGCTAACTTGCTTATGCTTACAACTATATTATTATTTTGTATATTTATAGAAGAATAACTTCCTGAACCACTAACCTTTAAACTACTTGAGTCAAGTGTAAACCATGATGATAAAGTATCACTAAGTGTAAAGTTAAATGCATCTGTTTCAGTTCCTAAGTTATTAGTATTAGATATAGTAACTGAGTAGGTATAAATTTCATTTGATTTTATAGCATTTTTATTAGGACCATTTACAGATTTAGTTAATTGTAAATTTGGAGTACCTATATTAAAGTTTACTTGTGATCTATTGCTATAAGCATATCCATATGTGTTTGTTCCCTTTAACTTCATTAGGTTTGCATTTTGTGTAGATGAACCTAGTTGAGCTATTGGAACTTTAAAGTTAATTGTAGCGGATGACAACCCTGGAATGTCACCATAATAAAAGTCTACACCATGAGGACTTATAAGTTTAGGAGAAGCAATTGGATTATATCCTGTGTATACATAATTTAAGTTATTTATAGGGTCAGCTGAAAGAGGAAAGAAATCATCTATATAAACTTCTTTTTGAATAGCTTTCAAGTTTGAAGCATTATATGATAATAAATATTCAGCTAAATCCCCTGGAGCTAGGGTATTTATATTCTTAGGAGTTCCATCTTTATAGTATCCTTTTACAAATTGTTTTGTTATAGAACCCACACTTATACTAGAAGATACACTAGAATTATCTGTTACTGTAGATAATGGACCAATAAGAATACCTGATATATTTGTAGTAGCTAAAAATGGGTCAGATGCAACTACAGGAAGATTTAAGGATTGACTGTCTTTTTTATATCTATAGTAGCTATCAACTTTTGCAGATATCGTAATAGTTTTAGTTGAGTTTTGAGTAGCTAAGCTAAAGTTATAAGTTAAATTAAATCCTTGAAGTATTGGGTCATCAACAACAGATGTAGGTGTTGATGAACTAGAAATATAATATATTCCATCTGGTAAAAAATAATTAACAACTATATTTTGAATATTATAATACTGACCAACTTTATATACATAAGTGTATGTTACGGCGCTTTGAACATCTACCAAGCTTTTACTTATAGATGTAGTAATGATTAAATCCATAGCAGAAAAGCTAGTATTGCTATCTGAACTTGAAACAACAAGTGGATCAGCTGAGTTCATATTTATAAGCATGTTTAATTGGGTTCCGTGAACTATAAAATTGCCTTGATTATTATTATATTGATTCCAAACAGCATAATTAAAAGTTAAAGTTGTTGTACTACTTACTGACAAATTAATGTTTCCATAATAAATTTGAGTATAAATTTTACCATTTATACTTATTACGCTTATAGTAGGATTTATAAATTTTGATGAATCTGTACCTGATACATTAATGTTTCCTATATATCTAATACCATCTTCTAATAAAATAGATATATTTACTAAAGATGTAGAATTGGAATTATTATAAAACTTACAAGTAGCGGTATTAATTTGAGTATAATCATTTAAAGAAGCTGAAGTACCTGCTCCTTTTAACACCTTACCTGCAGTAGAAATCGTACTATAAAATCTGACAGTCTTAAATGTCATATCTATTTGTTGAGTTAAAACTTCATTTCCTATATCATAAATTCCTCTTGGCATAGTATCAACTTGACAAGAAACAGTGATCCCTGAAAATGTGTAGTCAAAGGGAATCACTGTTCCGTTTTTAAATTTAGTATTACATTTTACAGTTATAGAAAAAGTGTAATCAACTTCAAGTGGAGCTAAATCTTTTAAATTAACCCAAGAATAAGTAATACTATTATCTGCATTAGTTACACTAGATGTTTGGGTTATAGTTGAGCTGGAAAGGACCATACCATCAGGTAATTTTAAAAATAAGCCTAAATTATATAACCTTTGAGATGTACTTAGATTTTTAATTTTTATATTAAATGTAGCTGTATTGCCGACCAATATAGGTATATTTTGGGTTTTATCAATAGTCATATTTAGTATATTTGAAGACATGAAATCACTCCTTTTAATAGAATATATTCAATCTAAATACTTTGTGATACGACAAATTATTTATAAATAATATTTAGACTAAAAAATGAATAAATTAGTCAACTAAAAAGATAAATACCAATAGTATATAGGAGGGTTATTTTAAAGTTATGAAACCTTAAAAGTATAATAGAAAATTAGGAGGAGATATTGTGTCGTTAACACCTAGATTTACAGCTATAGATAAAGCTGTATTAGTAGCTACAGGAAATAGCTTTGTGGTGTGCGGAAGCACTACGGCTACAGGAGCAAATACATCTGATATGATAAAACCGGATGGAAGTACAACAAGAGATTGGTCAGAAGCTGGAAGTACAGCCAATTTAAATATATTATCAAATAGTACAATATTATATGCAGAACTTTTATGGTATTCAACTGTAAAAAGTAATGTACAAGGGGCACAAGATCTTAGAAGTATACAAGACAACCCAATAAATTTTATAACTCCAAAAGGAAGCTATCAAATTTCACCTCAATATACAGATACAAATACAGGCACATCAGGAACTATAGATAGATATAGAGCGGCAGATGTAACATCATATATACAAAATTCTTTATCAGGAAATTATACAGTATCAAATGTACCAATAAGTATTCCAGACACAGGATTAAGTAATAGTAGAGCAGGATGGACTCTTTCAGTAGTTTATAGAAATGACAGCTTACCACCTCAAAAGGTAATATACTTATCAGGGATATCAGTAGCTAAACCAGGATCTCCTTTACAAACAACTATTTCAGGATTTACAACAAGCGCAGATATTTCAAAGCTTAAAGGAAGTGCATTTATATCGTGTGCAAATGGCGAACCTATAAATGGTAATGACTTTTCTTACGCAGGGCCTTCTTTTGCAGAACTTAGTAATATAGGAAACTCAGTAGACAGTCCGAATCCAAATCCTGGAACGGCACCAAACAATCCAGGAAATAACTTCTTTTCAGGATTAATAAATGTAGTTAATCCATTAAATAGCAATAATGGGTTATTAAATATAAGTGGAACTAACGGAAGTAACAATCATGATGGGTTTGTTCCTACTCAAAAATTAGGGGCTAGAAATAAATGGGATATAACTAATGTAGATATAACTAAAACTTTGATACCAAATCAAACATTACTAGCAGGGCAAGTAAACTCAGCGGAGACAGGAGATGGAGTACAACTTTTAGCAGTGGGAACACAATTAAATGTAAATGCACCTAATATGATAGTAAAACTAGATGCATACGATATAGATGGAGATGGAGAGTATAATATACAAGTTGGAGAGCCATTAGTATACGCATTAAGCATAAAAAATGATGGTGCAGTAGATGCTAACAATGTTATTATATCAGCTAATTTAGATTCAAGTACTACATTTATACCAGGGTCTGTAACTGTAAACGAAGTTTCATATCCATCAGCAAATATATCTGCAGGAATAAATCTAGGAACGATACCATCTAAAGGGGTTAAAAATGTATTATTTACAGTTAGAGTGGCTTCAGTACCAACTGGAGGGTTGCTTCATCAAAATGTAAATTATAATTATCAATTTATATCAGGAATGGATAATATAACAAATTATGCAACTACAAATACTATAGAAGTAATTGTTCAAGATGGATTATTGTCAATTTCAAAATCTTCATCAAAATCAACGGCAGTTGTTGGAGATAATATAACTTATACAGTTGATATAAAAAATATTGGAACAGAAATAGCTAAAGACTTATTTTTCCAAGATAAAATAGATTTAAATTGTTCATTTGTAGATGGAAGTGTAATTATTGATGGAACGGAATACACAGAGTATAATCCTGTAAATGGAATAGTACTTCCAAATTTACCTGTAGGAGTATCTACAAAAATAGTTTTCCAATGTAAGGTAAACTCACTACCAGCTTCGACTAAGGTATATAATAACTCATGTATTTCATTTGGATATATATTTAATCAGTATGGATATTTAAGAGAAAAAACTATATTTAGTAATACTACATCTACAACAATTCAGTATGTTGAAGTAATAGGAGAAAGATGTAATAATAATAATTATCCAAAAGTAGGAGATACGGTAACTTATACATTGAGCTTGACTAATACAGGTAATATAAATGCAAATAATGTTCAAGTACTAGAACCAACAATACCAGGTGCAAGCTTTGTAAATGGAAGTGTTAAAATAAATGGAGAAATAGAGCCAACACTAAATCCATTTAATGGATTTGATTTGCCTGATCCAATTCAACCTAAAGAAACAACTGAGGTGGAATATAAAGTTTTAATAAATGAACTTAATCCAGCCAATTTAATAGAAAATATAGCTCAAGTTCCATTTAAATATCAAATATCTACTGAAAGTGGAGTTATACAATCAGAGAAAGATTCTAATAAAGTAGATACAATTGCAAATTATACATGTATGAATATTGTAGAGAGTGTTGACAAGGATTATGCAACTGTAAATGATATTTTATACTACAAAGTTGAGATAACTAACAATGGCAACATAAGTTCTACAAATACAGTATTTTTATCTAGTATACAATCAGAAACTTCATTTATTGCAGGCTCAGTTAGTATAAATGGAATATCTTATCCTGCATACAATCCTAACCAAGGATTTACATTAGGAACTATTTGTGCAGGCGAAACTGTAGAAGTTTTATATCAAGTAAGAGTAAACTCAGTACCTAATCCAAATATAGTTTATAATCAATCAGATTTAGTATATAGTTATCAACCAGACCCTAATGGAAGTATATTAACAAACACAATTTATAGCAATATTGTTCAAACGATAATAAATAAAGCAGCATATACAGTTACAAAATCTGTAGATAAGGCATATGCACAACCTGGAGATTATTTAGTTTATACAACAGTAATTCAAAATACAGGAAATGTAAATTTAACAAATATTAAATTCGTGGATTATTTAGGAGTATATTTATCTTTTTACGAAGGAAGTTTATATGTTAACGGAATAAATTATCCAAATTATAATCCAAATACACAATTTCCAATAGATAACTTACATCCTGGTGATACTGCGACAATAGTATTTGGAGCAACAATAGTTGGAAACACTCCTGTTGGATATATACCAAACACTTCAGAAGTTACACTTAGCTATAAAGAGACTCCATATAGCCCAATCGTAAGTAAAACTGTATATTCTAATACTGTAAAAACTTATGATCCATATGCTCAAATAGACATTGTAAAAAGCGTAGATAAATCATATGCAGGAGTAGGTGAAAATCTAACTTATTCATTTACAGTTGAGAATAATGGAAGCGCAAGTGCAAATAATGTTATTTTCTCAGATATACTTCAATCTGAAATATCTTTTGTTTTAGGATCTGTTTATGTAAATGGGGTAAGTAAACCAAATTATAACCCTCAAACTGGATTCAACTTAGGGACTATTAATATAGGCCAGGTTGTAAATGTTGAATTTAAAGTTAAAGTAGACAGTTTGCCAAATCCTAATATTATTAAAAATAGTGCAACAGCATCGTATAGTTACTATATAGACCCTAATCAACAGCCAATATCAAAAACATCAACAAGTAACACAGTAACTACTGTAATAAATTCATATTCGGCAACCTTAACTAAATTAGTAAATAAATCATATGCAGTTGTAGGGGATGTACTTGATTATGAAGTTGTAGCAAGCAATACAGGAACAATACCACTAACAAATGTAACTTTCAAAGATTTAATTCCAAATGGAGCAACATTTGTAGATGGATCTGTATTTATAGATGGAATTAGTAAACCAAGTGCAAATCCTAATAATGGATTTACAATAAGCGATATTTTACCTGGAGGAAATGTTGTCGTAATGTTTAAAGCAACGGTATCTAGTGTTCCTAATCCTCCTCAAATTAACAACAGTGCAAGTATTAATTTTAAATATCAATTAAGTCCAACGAGTCCATACATTGATGGAACTTTAACTAGTAACACAACAACTACAAATATAAGAAATATAAATGTAAGTAATACAAAGAGCGTAGATAAAACTTATGCAACTGTAGGAGATAAATTAACTTATACTTCTGTAATAACTAATGATAGTAATATAAATATAACAGACACTATATTTACAGATTTAGTACCAAACAATACAACATTTGTAAGTGGTTCTGTTAAAATTGGATCTACAGCATATCCAGATTATGATCCTAATGTAGGATTTACATTAGATACTATAACACCAGGATCATCAGTTACTGTAAAATTTGATGTTACGGTTGAATCTGTTCCGAACAATGGATATGTAACTAACACATCAAACATTAACTATTCATATAAGATAGACCCAAATGGAAGCAGTATAATAAGCAACACAACTAGTAATTCTGTAACAACGTATATAAGATTAGGAAATTTAACGGTTACAAAGGCAGCAGATAGAACTGTGGTTAGATTAAACAATATAATAACTTATAGCTTTGTTATATATAACACAGGAAATACTATATTAAAGAACTTAATGTTTACGGATATGATTCAAGAAGAGTCTGTATTTAATACTGGATCAGTATATGTAAATGGAGTAAATAAACCAAACTATAATCCAGAAACTGGATTTGGTTTAGATGATATAGATATAGGGCATCAAACTACTGTTAGCTTCAGTGTTACAACAGAGCAATTACCACTAGACAATAAATTGCTTAATAAAGCTAGTGTTCAATACTCTTACTATGTAGATCCTAATGGAAGTCCTACTACTAAGTCAAAAGACTCAAACACAACTACTGTTTATGTGTATGATACTATAGTATCTGCAAATAAATCTGTTGATAAGAGTATTGCAAAATTAGGAGACACTTTAAACTTTAGTATAGATATAACTAATGATGGAAATGTGCCTGCTGAATTTGTAGAATTTATAGATAGCTTAGACACACATTTAAAATTTGTAAAAGACTCAGTATATGTAAATGGGCAACAAAAAATAGGATATGATCCAAATAATGGTTTCTCACTAGCTGATATAGAACCTAATACAACAACTACAGTAACTTTTAAAGCTACTATAGATAGTAGACCTTTAGATAATACAATTTATAACTTTGCTACTATAAATTACAAATATACAGTAGGAACTGAGTTAGTAAACGCAACAATAAATACAAACACAACAATGACGTTTGTTGCAGTTGGAGAATTAACACTTACAAAATCAGTAAATACAAATTATGCTACAGTTGGAGATAATTTAAGCTATTCAGTAATTATAAAAAATACTGGATCAGTTAATGCAACTAATTTAACATTTACAGATTTAATGCCAAATGCAACTTCATTTAACAATGGAACAGTGGTAGTAGATGGAACACCTAAGCCAACGTTCAATCCTGTTGATGGATTTGCATTAAGTGATTTAACACCAAATCAATATCATGTAGTATCATTTAGTATTCATGTAGATTCATTACCTCAAAGCGGAAAAGTAGAAAATACTGCAGATGTAGAATTCACTTATAAATTAACACCAACTGATAATCCAGTTACAATAACATCTACATCTAATAAAGTTACTACTTTTATCAATTTAGGGTTATTAAATCTTACAAAATCAGTAGATAAGATGTATGCAACTATAAATGATATATTAACGTATACAATAAATATAATAAATCAAGGAAATGCAACTTGTTCAAATATTATATTTAAAGATTTAGTTCAAATAGATGCAAGTTTTGTAAGTGGATCTGTTTATGTAAATGGAGAAAATAAACCAAATTATGATCCTAATGCAGGATTTAGCTTAACTGATATAACAGGATATGGAAATGCAACAGTTAGTTTCAAGGTTAAAGTAAATAGTATACCTCCAGGAGATTATACTTTATACAATACTGCTACAACAAATTATAGTTATAAGATAGACCCAGATAAGACTCCAGTATCAAAACAATCAACAAGTAATACAGTAAGTACTGTTATAAATGTAGGTTCATTAACTGCAACAAAATCAACTAGCAAATCATACGCAACAATTGGAGATGTATTAACATATACAGTTAATATATTAAACAATGGGAATGTTTTAGCTAAGAATGTAAACTTTAGAGACGTTATCCCAACAGGATTAACTTTTGTTACAGATTCTGTAACTATAAATGGAGTATCAAAGCCTGGATTTAATCCATATTCAAGCTTTACTTTAGGAGATATAATATCAGGAGATACGGTTGTAGTTAAATTTGATGCAACTGTAAGCTCATTGCCTACACCTTCATTAATCAGCAATATGGCTAATTTAACATTTGCATATAAAATAGACCCTAATGGAAGCGATGTATATGGGCAAACAAACTCTAATAAAGCAGATACTCAAATAAATTTAGGTTCACTAAATCTGACTAAGACTGTAAATAAAAATTATGCTACAACAGGAGATACAATAATATATACAGTAGTTGTAACTAATAATGGGAATGTAAATGCAACTGATGTAATTTTCACAGATAATTTACAATCAGATGTGATATTCAATTCAGGTTCAGTTAAAATAGATGGTGATATTTATGAAGATTATGATCCAAACCAAGGATTTAGTTTAGGAACTATAGAGCCTTTAGCTAGCGTAACTGTTTCATTTACAGTTACTGTAATACAGCAGCCAACACAAGACTCAGTATTAAACTATGCAGTAGGAACATTTAATTATAAAGTTAATCCTAGTGGTCAAAATTATAGTAAATCATCAATATCAAACACAGTTTACACTATTATAATTTATCCTAAGTTAAGCATGGCTAAGTCTGTAAATAAATTATATGCAACTTTACAAGATACGTTAAATTACAATGTATTAGTTAAAAATGATGGAAATACAACTATATCTAACTTAGCATTTGCAGATACATTGTCAAATGGAGCTATATTTAAGGCGGGAACAGTAACAATCGATGGTATTAGTTACCCTGATTATGACCCGATAGCAGGATTTAACTTACCAAATAATCTTATAGCAGGAAACACATCTTTAGTACAATTTAATGCAATTGTAAACTCTGTACCAACACCACCTCAAGTAACAAACTATGCTGCTTCAAATGGTGTGTACAAAGTAGATCCACAAGGTGGAAACTATCCTATATCAGCAACATCTAATACAGTAACAACTAATATTAATGTTGGGAGTTTATCTAATACAAAATCAGTAGATAAGTTATATGCAAAAGTAAATGATACGATAACTTATACTTCAACTATAATTAATACAGGAAATGTAAATGCAACTAGTTTAAGATTTACTGATTTATTACAATCAGAATTAAGTTATGTATTAGGAACTGTAAGAATAAACAATGTATTATATCCAGCATTAGACCCGACTATAGGTTTTGATTTATCAGATTTAGCACCTAATCAAACAGTAACAGTAACATTTGATGCGAAGATAAACTCTTTACCAGTGCCGGCTTATATAACAAATACTTCTCAAATTCAATTTAGTTATAAAATAGATCCTAGCGGAACTTTATCAACAAAAACTCAATTAAGTAACTTAGTAACAACTAATGTAGTTTTAGGAAAACTTAATGTAGTTAAAACTGTAGATAAAGCAATAGCTACAATAGGAGATATATTAAACTACACTATAACTCTTACAAATGTAGGAAATGTTATAGATAATGAGGTATTATTCCAAGATACTCCATCTACGGGGGCTCAATTTAAAACAGGTTCTGTAATTGTAAATGGAGAAAGTAAACCAAGTTATGATCCTACAGTTGGATTCAGTATAGGTGATATAGGAATAGGAAATGTTGTAATAGTTCAATTTAGTGCAACTGTGACTTCAGTTCCACCTTCTAATAAGGTAACTAACCAGGCTGTTATACCATTTAAATATTTAGTAGATCCAAAACAGCCTCCATATAGTGATACAGCTTACTCAAATACAGTAACTACTAATATCGCTTATGGTAATTTAAATGTAACTAAGTCTGTAAATAAAAAATATGCTACTATAGGCGAAAAATTAACTTATACAATCACAATTGAAAATGTAGGAAATATAAATGCTACTGATGTAGTATTTGTAGACTATACTCCTCATAATTCTATATTTGTATTAGGAACTGTAACTGTAAATGGTGTTCCTCATCCAGATTACAACCCATCAGCAGGATTTAATTTAAACACTATGGTTCCTGGTCAAATTATAACTGTTGTATATCAAGTTCAAGTCATAGATTTATGCTAATATAGATTATTTTAATCTCGAAGTTATTAATAACTTCGAGATTTTCTTTTTATTTGTGTTTATATGAAATAAGTTTTAGTTTAGAATATAGTTATTACATAAATTCTTTATGGAGGGGATAAAATGGAATCAAAAAAGTATTCAGATATTAAAATAACTATATTAAAAAAATTAAAGGTGAATGATATTTTTGTAGAATATGCAAAAGAAAATATGCCATTAGTTTGCGCTAAGGGTGAAGTTGGAGATGAATTTATATCAAAAAATTGCGAAATGCCAGAGCGATTTTGCAAAGGGGCATGGACAGGATTAAAAAGTAAAGTTGAATTTTTAGCATCAGGGAATAATAGCCCTTATGTAAAACAAGAGGGCGTTGCAATACATTCTTGTAATGATGGGTTACACCCTGTTATATATAAATTAGAAAGAATATAAGAAAAAGGCTGATTTTTAAAATCAGCCTTTTTAATTTAATTTAATTCACTTATTTGACTATCTATTGAACTACTGCTTATATTTTCATCAAAAGTTAAATCAACTTCATCCAAAGATACAACTTTAGTTTTATGTTTAATTTTATATCCAACATATAAAGCTATGAATAAAGGTATACCTATATAAGAAGCTATTAAACTATGCCAGTCAACTCCATTTGGAGTTATACAAGAGTATCCTTGGCCTAATATTATTATCAAACACATTATAAGTGCTAATATAGGTCCGAATGGATACCATTTAGCTTTAAACTTTAATTCTTTTAAACTATGACCTTGATGGATATATGCTTTTCTAAATCTATAGTGACAAACTGCTATACCAACCCATGCTATAAATCCAGCAAGTCCAGATGCAGCAACTAACCAAACATAAACTGTACTTTCTGCAAATATACCAGTTAAGAAACATGCAGAAGCTACTAATGTAGTTAATATTAATGCATTTACAGGAACACCTCTTTTATTAGTTTTTGCAAAAACTTTAGGTGCAAGTCCTTCTTTAGCCATTGAATGAAGCATTCTAGTTGATGCATACATACCTGAATTACCTGCAGATAAAACAGATGTAAGTATTACTGCATTCATAAGTGAAGCAGCACCAGCTATTCCTGCTTTTTCAAAAACCATAGTAAATGGACTTTCAGAAACACCAGCCTGAGTAAAAGGTATAATAGCACCTAAAACAATTATAGTTCCTAGATAAAATATTAATATTCTCCAAAAAATTGATTTTATAGCTTTTGGTATAGTTTTTTCAGGTTGCTCACTTTCTCCGGCTGCAACTCCTATAAGTTCTGTACCTTGGAATGAGAAACCTGCAACTAAAAATATAGCAAATACAGATTTTATACCACCATGAAATGGTCCATCTGCTATAAAGTAATTATGAAATCCTATCTCATCAGAACCCATTACACCAAGTATCATTAAAACACCTATTATTAAAAATATTATTACAGTTACAACTTTAATTCCTGCAAACCAATACTCAGATTCGCCATATGCTTTTGCTGATAAAAAGTTTAAACCTACAATTATAGCTAAGAAAAATATACTCCAATAAAATCCAGGTACATCAGGGAACCAATATTTCATAATTAATGATCCTGCAACCATTTCAGCTGCTATAGTTATTGCCCAGTTATACCAATAGTTCCATCCAAGAGCAAAACCAAGTGCTGGATCAATAAACTTTGTAGCATAAGAGCTAAAAGATCCAGATATAGGCATATATGTTGCCATCTCACCTAAACTAGTTATTAAGAAATAAACCATTATTCCTATTAACCCATATGCAAGTAATGCACCACCAGGACCTGCTTGGTGAAGAGTATCACCCATCGCAAGGAATATACCTGTACCGATCGATCCTCCTAGAGCAATCATGTTAAGATGTCTAGCTTTTAACCCTCTTTTTAAATCTTGATTTTCATTACTCATTTTACTTATCCTCCTTATGGTAGTTAGTTATCCATAAGTAAGTAACTAAGATAATAAATCTTTATGAAAATAAAAAATTCACTTCGCTCATGTCGCCAACGACTTCGTCCGTTGCTCAAAAAGCTTTTTTACGCTCAAAACATATTATATGGATATAACTAAGTTTCATAGGTTATCTACGAATTTTAAATAATTATAATTCCTTAAGCGTAAAAAAAGCCATGAGACTATGCTCATGACTTTATACGAAAAAATTCATACTAACTAAGTATGATGATACCGTACGCTTTCATTGAAAATAGCACTCCACAAAATGTGACAGTCTTATATATATTTTATATAAGCCCAGTAAATAGTATTAAAGCTATTAACTATTCACTTCGGCGAAATTTCCTTTCATATTACTTCATCGAGCTTATCTCCATAATACTACTAATAAGTTTCGCGCCTCTATCTCAGTTATCTACTTGTTGTATACAATTATAAAACAAATTTGAAATAAGTCAATAAAAAAAATTATATTGGTAAAGTTAACTATTTTCAGATGATTTATAAAAATGAGAAAAATTAAGTTAAATTGGTAAAGAAAATCATTGATATACCGATAATATATAAATATTTAACACTATAAAAATAGTTAAGGATGTGATCCATTAATTGATATCACATCCTATTTTTCTAGTTATACATATTATGTTGACTCATGTAATTGTAAATTTTTTCTCCGTGTTCTTGTTCTTCTTTTTGAATATGATTTAAAACTTGGCGTATGTTTTTATCTGCAAACTCAAAAATAGCTGTATTATATGTAGATGATACATATTTTTCAGTACTAAGTGAGTCTTGGCATAACATTTTATCTTGTTCATTATAAGCATTCATTTGTGATGATTGTAAATTCATGTTAGGCATAGTATTTGAACTTTGCATATTTGAGTTTTGGTTCCCTTGGCTTTGACCTTGACCTTGATTAATATTAGGAACAGTACCACTTAAAATTTGATTTATTGAAGTTAAGTGTTGTTGTTCATGTTGAGAAAGTTCATTAAATAAGCTTTTTAGTTGTGGGTCTGAAGCTTTTTGAGCATATTCTTGATATTTTTGAACACATAATTGCTCATGGCTTTTTTCGTCTTCTAATAACATTTTTTCTTTAGCAGTTAAATTTAACATAAAATCCACCTCCACTAAATAGTCTGCATAATAAACAATATATTATTCATATATGATAAAATTAGTACATGATATAAAATTGCCTTTAAAGGAGTATGAAAAGTGAGAAATGAAAATTTAAGTCTAAATAAGATAATAGATTTCAAAAAATGGGATAATTTACAAGATTATCTTTCGCTAGTTACGAAAATGGCAATAGTTATAGTGGACTATAAAGGAAATCCGATAACTAAACACAGTAGATGCCACAAATTTTGTGAGTTAGTAAGAGGTAATTCTAAATTATCAAAGTACTGTGAAAAATGTGATTCAAGAGGTGGGTTAGAAGCTGTACGAATGAATAAACCATATATATATTTATGTCACTACAATATAGTTGATGTTGCTATACCTATTATATTAGATGAAAAATATATAGGTGCAATAATGGCAGGACAAGTGAGAATAGATGATTATGAATCAACAGATATGTTAGAACAAATATTAAAAGTTCCAGACAAAGTACTAGAACAAAATGACATTTCAAATCAACTTAATCAATATTATAATGAACTACCTGTTTTATCATATAAAGAAGTAGAAGATACATCTAATATGTTATTTTTACTATCTAATTATATAGTAGAAGAGGCATTAAATAAAAATTTGATTTTAGAGATGTATGAAAAAACTATGAAAAATGGAATAGAGATAGATAGCAAGACTTTTAATGGATATAGTATAAAAAATATAGAAAGTGTTAAAAAAGAAATTTCCAATGCTATTGTGAATAGATATATAACTTATGATCATAAAGAAGACAGCGAAGAAATTAATGTAAGTAAAACTTTAAAGCCAGCAATACAATATATATATAACAATAAAAGTGAAAATATATCAATGGAAAGTATGGCTAAGTTATGCCATGTTAGTTCAAGTTATTTTAGCAGACTATTTTCAAAAGAAATAGGTGAAAATTTTTCAACATATATATCAAAGCTTAAGATTAAATGGGCAAAAGCTCTTTTAGAAGAAACTGATATGACAATAAATGAAATCAGTGATGAACTTGGATTTAGCGAGTCTGGATACTTTATAAAGATATTTAAAAAATATGAAGGTGTAACCCCAAATTTATACAAGAAACATCTTAGGTAATAGATAAATTGAATTTGTTAAAAAAATTTCGAAAAGTACATAAATTCCAATTATATAATTTTAGTTCAAAAAATTACGGTTTTAAATCGTAATTTATTAACATCTATGTCCAATGTATTTTTGGGAAAACGGTATTATAATTAAGTTAACTTAAAAAATAATATCACTACAAAATACAAAGGAGAGATTAATATGAGAAAAGCATTTATATGTCCTACAAAATATGTACAAGGTCAAGATGAGTTATTAAATTTAGGGTACTTCATAAAAGTATTTGGGGATTCAGCTTTATTAATCGCACATAAAGATGATATAGAACGTGTTAAAGATAAATTAGATTCAACTGCTAAAAAATTTGGGGTAACTTTTGTTGAAAGTAACTTCAAAGGAGAATGTTCAAGAGAAGAAGTAGAAAGATTACAAGAGTTAGCTAAAAAGAATAAATGTGCATGTACAATTGGTCTAGGTGGAGGTAAAGCAATAGACACTGCTAAGTGTGTAGCTCAAGGAGATAACTTAATAATAGTTCCAACTATAGCTGCAACAGATGCACCTACAAGTCATTCAGCAGTATTATATACACCAGATGGAGCATTTGATGATTATGCATATTTCAAGCAAAGCCCAAGTGTAGTTTTAGTTGATACTACAGTTATAGCTAAAGCACCAACTAGATTCTTAGTTTCAGGAATGGGAGATGCTTTATCAACTTACTTTGAAGCAAGAGCAACAGCTAGTTCATATTCAAATGTAAATGCAGGATTACCTTGTGGTTACAGAGAAGGGTCGTGCGGAGAAGCTAAGGGAACTAATACAGCATTAGCTTTAGCAAAATTATGTTATGAAACTCTAATAAATGATGGAGTTAAAGCAAAAGTATCATCAGATTGTAACTTAGTTACTCCAGCTTTAGAAAACATAATTGAGACAAATATTCTTTTATCTGGACTTGGATTTGAAAGTGGAGGATTAGCAGCAGCTCATGCTATACATGATGGACTTACTATATTAGAAGGAACACATA
The DNA here is from genome assembly GCF_019916025.1 of Paraclostridium bifermentans. Lineage (NCBI taxonomy): Bacteria > Bacillati > Bacillota > Clostridia > Peptostreptococcales > Peptostreptococcaceae > Paraclostridium > Paraclostridium bifermentans. Next base: position 481,750 of record NZ_CP079737.1, read on the forward strand.
AATACTTCCATGGTGAAAAAGTTGCATTTGGAACAATAGCACAATTAGTTTTAGAAAATGCACCTAAAGAAGAAATAGAAGAAGTATTAGAATTTTGCTTACAAGTAGGGCTTCCTGTTTGTCTAGAAGATATAGGGGTAGAAACTATTACTGAAGAAGAATTAAAAGAAGTGGCTGAGAAAGCATGCATTAAAGAAGAATCTATATATTCTATGCCATTCCCTATAAATGTTGATGAAGTTGCAGCTGCAATAATAACAGCTGATAGCATAGGGAAAAACTATAAAAACAGATAGAGGTGTGACATTATGAAAAAAATAATAAATAAACCAGAAACTGTGGTTATGGAAATGTGTAATGGAATAGCTATGGCGCATCCAGAACTTGAGTTTTTAAAAAAATATAAAGTAATTAAGAAAAAAAATATAAATAAAAATAAAGTTAGTTTAATAAGTGGTGGTGGAAGTGGTCATGAACCAGCACATGCAGGATTTGTAGGAAAAGGTATGTTAGATGCAGCTGTTTGTGGAGATGTGTTTGCATCACCTTCTCAAATACAAATATATAATGCAATAAAAGAGACTGCAAGTAATAAAGGAACATTACTAATAATCAAAAACTATAGTGGAGATATTATGAATTTTAGAAATGCAGCACATCTTGCTATAGAAGATGGTTTGATTGTTGACTATATAAAGGTAGATGACGATATTGCTGTTGAAGATAGTTTATATACAGTAGGTAGACGTGGAGTTGCAGGAACAGTTTTAGTTCATAAAATAGCTGGAGCTGCAGCTGAACTTGGTATGAGTTTACATGAAGTAAAGGAAGTTGCACAAAAAGCTGCTAATAATGTTAGAAGTTTAGGGTTTGCACTTACATCATGTACTGTACCAGCAAAAGGAACGCCTACATTCCAATTAGAAGAAGATGAGATAGAATTTGGAGTTGGAATACATGGAGAGCCAGGTGTAAGAAGAGAAAAAACATCTTCTGCAGATGAGCTGGCTAAAAAAATGGTTAATGATATATTAGCAGATATGAAAATAGAAGATTCAAATGAAGAAGAAATTGCATTGATGATTAATGGCTTTGGAGGAACTCCACTTCAAGAACTATATTTACTTAATAACTCTGTTATACGTGAATTAGCTAAGAGAAATATCAAAATATGTACAGCTTTTGTTGGAAACTATATGACTAGTATAGATATGGCAGGAGCATCTGTATCTATAATGAAATTAGATAATGAGCTAAAACATTTATTATCTCAAGTAAGTGAAGCACCTGGATTTAAGGTTTCAGGAGCTTTCGTACCAGTAGAATATACAGATATATATGAAGATGAAAATAATACAGATGATTCAAATATATGTTTTGAAGTGCAAACTAATAAAGATTTTTCAAATATAGAAGATTATAGATTCACTTTAGAAAATATGATCTATGTAGTTGATAAAATGAGTGAAATAATAATAAAAAATGAAGTGCCATTCTGTGAATTAGATTCTTATGCTGGAGATGGAGATTTTGGAATGAGTGTTGCAAAAGGATTTAAGCAATTAAAAAGAGAATGGGCAAATATACTTTCAATAGAAGACCTAACTATTGGTAAATTCTTAAATGAGTGTTCTATGGTAATAATGGAATACTGTGGAGGAGCATCAGGGCCAATATGGGGAAGTGCTTTTAGAGCAGCAGGAAGATATGTAGGAGATAAAGATGAACTTACTGTTTTAAACTTTGCTAATATGATGGATGCAGCTGTTAATGGTGTACAAGCTACAGGTGAAAGATCATTTGGTAGAGGAGCTGGAGTAGGAGATAAGACTTTAATAGATGCATTAGTACCATGTGCAAACTCATGGGAATTAAGCGTAAAAGAAAATGATACATTTAAAGAAGCTTTTGAAAAAGCAGCAAGAAAAGCTGTAGAAGGAGCCGAGGCAACTAAAGAAATAGTAGCTCGTATGGGTAGAGCAGGAACTGTTGGAGAAAGAAGTTTAGGATATCCAGATGCAGGAGCTCATGCTCTTGGAGTAATATTTACTGAAATATCTAATGATTTAAAATAGTCATCCCATGAATTTCATTTTATATAGATTAAGAACCTCAACTTATTAAAGTTGAGGTTCTTTTTTATTTATTACATTTTAATATTTTTAAAATACAATTTAATTTGCAATTCATACAATCTAACTCGTCTTGCATCTTCATGTTATCAAATTTTAAATCCCAAGCAAATTTTGCTAAAGTTGAAAAATTATTATTTATAGCTTCTAAACCGTAAACTGGGTTAGTTAGTTCATCGTAAATTAATTCTAATAAATCATCTTGTGTTGAGAATTTTAAAACAAACGCATCTGTAAACCCAGTTAAAGTCGAATCATATGCTCTAGTCGTAGGGAAGTTTGAAGAACCGGTATATCCAGTTGCATATATATTGTTAAAATTATCTACAGCTATTCCAAATCCTATTTCAAACAAATTTCCATGTATATAAGCTGAAAATGGAATAGATGAGCCAGATGAACTTATTTCAGTTATAAATACTGCAAAAGCGTAATTAGGAGAATTAGGGCCTATATTAAGTGTTGTAGGAAAATTTAACGAAGAAGTATAACCAGTAATATAAGCGTTATTAGAAGCATCTAAGTCTATTGCGAAAGAGATTTCATTACCGTTACCATGTATATATGATGAATATAAAAGTGAAGATAGGTTTGAATTAATCTTAGTAACAAAAACACTAGGAGATCCAGAAAGAGCATTAGGACCTAGCTGATTTGCAGGGAAATTTGTTGACTGAGTATAGCCGGTAATATAAGCGTTACTAGAAGAATCCAGGGCAATATCATAACTAATATCGAAAGAATTGCCATGTATATAAGCTGAATAAGGAAGTGCTGTTCCTAAATCATTAACTTTAATTATATATACTGAAGCAGATGCATTGCTTAGATTATTAGGCCCAAGTTTATTGATCACAGGAAAATCTGAAGAATAAGTATAACCTGTTATATAAGCTTCAGAAAGAGCGTTAACATCTATGCCTAGCCCCCAATCATCTCCATTTCCATCAATATATACAGAGTAAGGCAAGTTTGTTCCTGTACTATCAATCTTAGTAATAAATACTGCATTTTTATTACCGTTTAAAACGGTATAAGTTGATGGATAATTAGAGGAAGTAGTATTACCTGTAATGTAAGCATTATCGTTTGAATCTAAAGCTATGGCATATCCCCAATCATTACCATTTCCGTGTATATATACAGAATAAAGTATATTACCTCCAGTAGAATCAAGTTTAGTAACAAATAGAGCCTTATTTCCATCAGGGTTTATACCTTGGTTAAAAGTTGTTGGAAAATCAAGGGAAGTAGTAAATCCAGTGATATAAACGTTATTGTATAAGTCAACAGCTATTCCGTAAGACTGATCATCTCCATCGCCATTTATATAGGTAGAGTATACTAAATTTCCAGTAGAATCAAATTTAGTTACATAAATAGCCCAAGTACCATTATATGGAGAGCCTATTATTGGATTTGTTATTGGGAAATTACTAGAGCCGGTGTAGCTAGTTACATAAGAACTTCCACTAGAATCAACAGCAATAGCTTTACCAAACGTTTGAGCATCGCCACCTAAATAAGTTGAAAAGAAAAATATAGGGTCAATTATCAAATCTATAGAGTCAACATAGTTATCTATATCTATTAGAACCTCATTAGCATTTAAAATAAAATTAGACTTAATAGAATTTTTAAAGGTATCAACAATTTGATATGAGCTAGGTTTTATAATTTTAAAATTAGATGGGCCAATAGAAATTACTATGTTTCCATTTTCATCTAACTTAATGTTTTCATGTCCCTCGAATTTAAACTTAATATCATTTGGATTCCCACCAGGTTTAACTATAAAGTCATATTCTAATAGGCCTTCATTAAAATAAAATATTAAATCTATATTATTGTAAATTTCAGTATATTTAATTTTAGAAAAAGTAGGTACACTAGAAATACCTTCTTTAGGTAGACTGTGACCAAAATAATTAGATTTTGATTGTAGTATATCTTCACCAGTTAACTTAACATTAGAGTTAAAATTAATAAATGATAAATTAATAAAGTTTATTACAGGATTGCAAATAGGATCTGAAAATGGGTGTTTAGGATTTTTAAGATTACTTATATGATCATTTAGTTCATATTCAGAAAAAGGATTTATGATACCTATTGTTATTTTATCTTTTAAAAAAAATAACATATAAGATCCATATTTTACAAAAAACTTAGAGTCATCAAAGTGTTGACCTAAGTTTTTTTCGAATCTATATGGAGACTCTAATGTTGAAAGATGATCCGATTGTATATTCATGAAAGTAGCTCCTTTAGTAAGTATAATATCTTAATATTAATATATTAAGTGAATATACATAATGTGACAAAAAATAAAAAACGCAATATAAAACGAGTAGATGCTTATATTGCAGTTTTTTATTTAGTATTTAATTATTAATTTCCATAATAAACATTTAAATACATTTGTTTGATTTCGCTCATTAATGGATATCTAGGGTTAGCACCAGTACATTGATCATCGAATGCTTGCTCAACCATTTCATCTAAGCTTTCTAAGAATGTACCTTCATCTACACCCCAATCTTTTATAGTCTTAGGGATTCCAACAGTAGATTTTAATTCATCTATTTTATTTAATAGTTTATTAAATTTATCTTCATTTGAATTTCCATTAATACCTATGAATGAAGCTATTTCAGCATATCTTTCTAAACATTGAGGATATTTATATTGAGGGAATATACCCATTTTTATAGGAGCAGAAGATACATTGAATTTTAAAACTTCATTTATTAAAAGTGCATTAGCAACACCATGAGGTATATGGTGGAATGAACCTAATTTATGAGCCATAGAGTGACAAACTCCTAAAAATGCATTAGCAAATGCCATACCCGCCATTGTAGAAGCGTTAGCCATTTTTTCTCTAGCTTCAGGATCAGTTGTTCCGTTTTCATAAGCTCTTGGAAGATATTCAAATATAGATTTAACAGCTTGAAGAGCTAAACCATTTGTATATTCAGTTGCCATCATAGATGCATAAGCTTCTAAAGCATGAGTTAAAGCATCTATACCAGAAGCTGCAGTTAATCCTTTAGGCATACTCATCATTAAGTCAGAATCAATTATAGCCATATTTGGCATTAATTGATAATCAGCTAAAGGGTATTTAATTCCTGTATCTTGATCTGTTATAACTGCAAAAGGTGTAACCTCAGAACCAGTACCAGCAGAAGTTGGTATGGCTACAAAGTAAGCCTTTTCGCCCATTGTAGGGAATTCATAAACTCTTTTTCTTATATCCATAAATCTCATAGCTAAGTCGCCAAAGTCTATTTCTGGATGTTCGTACATTGTCCACATGATTTTACCTGCATCCATTGCACTACCACCACCTATGGAAATTATTACATCTGGTTTGAAATCAGCCATAGCTTTAGCACCAGCTTTAGCAGTTTCTAATGTTGGGTCTGGCGCAACATCATAGAATGTATGGTGTTTAATATTCATTTCATCCAATAAATTAGTTATAGGTTTTGTATATCCATTTTGATAAAGGAAACCATCTGTAACTATAAAGGCTCTTTCTTTTTTTAGAACATGCTTAAGCTCCTGAAGAGCAACTCCTAAACAACCTTTTTTGAAATAAACTTTTTCTGGGGCTCTAAACCAAAGCATATTTTCTCTCCTTTCAGCTACAGTTTTTATATTTATTAAATGTTTAACACCTACATTTTCAGATACAGAGTTTCCTCCCCAAGACCCACATCCAAGTGTTAAAGATGGAGCTAATTTGAAGTTATATAAATCTCCTATACCACCTTGAGAAGCAGGAGTATTAACTAAAACTCTACAAGTTTTCATAGAATTTCTAAATTTTTCAAGTTTGTCATGTTGAGTTATTGTATTTAAATATATAGAAGATGTATGGCCTAAACCACCATCGTATATAAGTTGATCTGCTTTAGATATTGCATCATCAAAGTTTTTAGCTTTATACATTGCAAGTACTGGAGATAATTTTTCGTGAGCAAAAGGTTCAGATATGTCAACTGATTCAACTTCACCAAGTAAAATTTTAGACTCTTTAGGTATTGAAAGTCCAGCTAGTTCAGCTATTTTATACGCAGGTTGACCAACTATATCTGCATTTAGACCTCCGTTTTTATTTAATAAAATGCCTTTTACTTTTTCTATTTCAGATTTATTTAATAGGTAAGCACCACGTTTTACAAATTCAGATTTTACATTTTCATAAATACTTTTTAAGACAATAACTGATTGTTCAGAAGCACATATCATACCATTATCAAATGTTTTTGAAAGTAGTATTGAATTTACAGCAGTTTCTATATCAGCACTATCGTCTATTATTGCAGGAGTATTACCGGCTCCAACACCTATTGCTGGTTTACCTGAAGAGTATGCAGATTTTACCATACCAGGACCACCAGTTGCTAATATAATATCAGCACTTTCCATTATAGTTGTTGTCATTTCAAGTGATGGTTCATCTATCCATCCTATAATTCCTTCAGGAGCACCTGCTTTTACAGCAGCTTCAAGAACTACTTTTGCAGCTTGAATAGTTGATTTTTTTGCTCTAGGGTGAGGTGATATTATAATACCATTTCTAGTTTTTAGGGCAATTAAAGTTTTAAATATTGCAGTTGAAGTAGGATTTGTAGTAGGAATTACTGCAGCGATAACACCTATCGGTTCAGCAATTTTAGTTATACCAAAAGCTGAATCTTCTTCTATAACTCCACAAGTTTTTACATCCTTATAAGTATTGTATATATATTCTGAAGCAAAATGATTTTTTATAACTTTGTCTTCTATTATACCCATATTAGTTTCTTCATGTGCGATCTTTGCTAAAGGAAGTCTTTGTTGATTAGCAGCCATTGCTGCAGCTAAAAATATTTTATCAACTTGTTCTTGAGTATAAGTTGAAAATAGTTTTTGAGCTTTTTTGATTTGATCTAGTTTGATGGCTAAAGATTCTGGTCCATCAACTATTGATTGATTAGTTTTTAACAATTCTTGTTTCATTTATGTTCCCCCCTTGGTTTAATTAAGCTGTAACATTTAAAAATGTATGCAACTTTTTATTGTTTAGTGATAAAATTCATTGAAGATTTTTATACAACTATAATTATTTTTATCGGGTGATATAACTTAATGTAATTCTTGACTGAGATAAATGTACTAGCTTGTTAAAAAATTAATTTGTTCTTCAAAAACATTTTAGCAAAAAAACAACCATAAGGGAAGGAAAAAATTGTTAAAAATAAAACTAAATTAATAAATAAAATTGCAAACGTTATCTAATTTTTTATATTAAGTTATAACGTATGTTACAGAATTAAATTAAATAAGTGGTTATAATAGATATATGAAAAAAATTAAATTAATATATTAAGGAGAGATATTTATGAGCGATTACGGAAACTTACAAAAAATTAAAGACGGGAAAAGAACTTATGCAATAACTCCACATATACCAGGGGGATTTGTTTTACCTGATACACTTATAAAAATAGCTGAAGTTACAAAAAAATATAATGGTGTTCTTAAGCTAACATCTGGACAAAGAATTTTAATAACAAACTTAAAGCAAGAAGATTTAGTAAGTATATGGAAAGATTTAGATATGGAGCCAGCAGTTAAAAATCAAAACTCAGTTAAAAATGTAGAAATATGTCCAGCTAACTTTTGCAAACGTTCAAAATATCCAACTATAGGAATAGGAATGAAAATAAGTAAAAACTTTCACGGAATGATACTTCCAAATAGAACTAAGATAGGAGTTGCAGGTTGTAGGAATGCTTGTACTAGTGTGTACTCTAAAGATATAGGTGTACTTGTAGATATAGATGGAAAGTTTTTCGTAACAGCAGGTGGTAGTGCTGGATTTTATCCAAGAAGTGCAGATGTAATAACTAAGGGACTTACGGAAGAAGAAGCTTATAATTTAGTAAAAACAATACTTGAATATTATAACGAGTATGGACAAATGGGAGAAAAACTAGGAGATTTTATGGACAGGATAAGCATCGAGAAGTTTAGAAGGGATGTATTAAAAACATTGAAGTTAAAAGAAATTTTAGAGTAGCAAGTTAAATTGCTACTCTTTTTAATTTATGTAGATAAAATTTAAAATATCTTTATTGTCTGTTAAAAATGAATTTTTAGATTTTTACAACATTTACCAAAAATGTTTTGGTATAGAAATACCGGGTATCTAATTAATACAAACACGAGTGATGCCAAAGGTTCTAGGGATAGTAATCCGGTATTGTTATGTGAACTTATAAAAATTAAATATCAGGAGATGATTAAGATGAAAGAGGCACAAGCTGCCAAAAAAAATTCACTTAGCTTATTCGCATTCTTTGCAATGACCGCATCAATGGTTATGACAGTTTACGAATATCCTACATTTGCTACATCAGGATTCAATTTAGTATTCTTCTTATTACTTGGAGGTATATTATGGTTCTTACCTGTAGCATTATGTGCAGCAGAAATGGCTACAGTTGAAGGGTGGCAAGAAGGTGGAATATTTGCTTGGGTTGGAAACACTTTAGGTGAAAAGTTCGGATTCGCAGCAATATTTTTCCAATGGTTCCAAATTACAGTTGGATTTGTAACAATGATTTATTTTATATTAGGTTGTGTTTCATACATATTCAATTGGAATGCATTAAATAATGTTCCGGTTATCAAGTTTATTGGAGTATTAGTGATATTCTGGTTGTTAACATTTTCACAATTAGGCGGTACAAAAAACACAGCTAAAATAGCAAAAGCTGGATTTATATTTGGTATATTAATACCAGCAGTAATCCTATTTGGATTATCAATAGCATACATAGTACAAGGAAATCCTATAGATGTAAAAATAGGAGCTAAATATTTTGTACCAGATTTTTCAAAAGTAAATACACTAGTTATTTTCGTATCATTTATATTAGCATATATGGGAGTTGAAGCATCAGCATCACATGTAAATGAGTTAGATAATGCTAAAAAGAACTATCCATTAGCTATGATTATATTAGTTATATTAGCTATAGTACTTAACACAATTGGTGGATTAACAGTTGCAGCAGTAGTTCCACAAGGTCAATTAAGTTTAAGTGCAGGAGTTGTTGAAACATTTAAAGCTTTAATATTACATTTTGCTCCTCACAGCACATGGCTTGTAAAATTAATAGCTATATTATTAGCACTAGGAGTAATGGGTGAAGTTAGTGCATGGGTTGTAGGTCCATCAAGAGGTATGTATGCAGCAGCTCAAAAAGGTATTTTACCAAAATCACTAACTAAAACTAATGAACATGATGTTCCTGTAAACTTAGTTTTCGTACAAGGAATAATAGTTACAATATGGGCAGCCGTTCTTACTTTCGGTGGTGGAGGAAACAATGTATCTTTCCTTACAGCTATATCATTAACAGTTGTTATATACTTAGTGGGATATTTATTATTCTTCATAGCTTACTTTACATTAGTACTTAAAAAAGATAATTTAAAACGTTCTTATCATGTACCTGGTGGTAAAACATTTAAATTAATAGTTGCAGCATGTGGATTTGTAACATCAATATTTGCATTAGTAATTTCATTTGTTCCATCAAATCAATTAAATGCTAAAAGTGCTCATGAATATTTAACTATATTAATAGTAAGTTTTATAATTACAGTTTTAATACCATTTGTAATATATGCAATTACATCTAAAAAAAGAGAAGTTAAAACAACAAAATAATAAATAAAAGTGGTAAAACATATAAGGAGGTTTTTAAAATGTTATACGGTAAAAAAAATCAATTAGGAGATAATTATGATACTCCAATATTTGGGACAACAGAATCTGGCTCTAGCGTGCCAAAAGATGTTCTAGGGAAAGATTCTATTGCACCAAATGTAGCTTATAGATTAATCAAAGATGAGCTAATGAATGAAGGAAATGCAAGACTTAACTTATGTACATTCTGTCAAACATATATGGAAGATGAAGCAACACAACTTATGGCAGAAACACTAGAAAAAAATGCTATAGACAAATCTGAATACCCACAAACAACAGAGATGGAAAACAGATGTGTAAATATGATAGCAAACTTATGGAATGCACCAAAAGAGTTAAATTATATAGGAACATCAACAGTAGGATCATCAGAAGCATGTATGCTTGGTGGTATGGCAATGAAATTCAGATGGAGAAATAGAGCAGAAAAATTAGGAATAGATGTAACAAAGAGAAAACCAAACTTAGTAGTATCTTCAGGATTCCAAGTTTGTTGGGAAAAATTCTGTGTATACTGGGATATAGAGATGCGTTTAGTACCAATGGATGAAGAGCATATGAGCTTAAATGTAGATAAAGTTTTAGATTATGTAGATGAATATACAATAGGGGTAGTAGCACTTCAAGGTATAACATATACAGGAAAATTTGATGATATAAAAGCATTAGATGCATTACTTGAAGAATACAATAAAACAGCAAAAATAAGTGTACCAATACATGTTGATGCTGCATCAGGTGGATTATTTACACCATTTATAGATCCAGATATGGAATGGGATTTTAGATTAAAAAATGTAGTATCAATAAGTACATCAGGACATAAATACGGATTAGTATACCCAGGTATAGGATGGGTAATATGGAAAGATGAAGAGTACTTACCAAAAGAATTAATATTTGAAGTAAGTTACTTAGGAGGATCAATGCCAACAATGGCAATAAACTTCTCAAGATCAGCAAGTCAAGTAATAGGACAATATTACAACTTCTTAAGACTTGGATTTGAAGGATATAGACAAATACATCAACGTACAAAAGATGTGGCTATGTATTTATCTAAAGAAATTGAAAATACAGGATTATTCAAGATTTACAATGATGGGGAAAATTTACCGATAGTATGTTATAGATTAGTTGACAATGCTAATGTAGAGTGGACATTATATGATCTAGCAGATAGATTAGCAATGAAAGGATGGCAAATACCAGCATATCCATTACCAATTAACCTAGACAAAACAATAATACAACGTATAGTATGTAGAGCAGACTTAAGTCATGATATGGCTGAATTATTTATAAGAGATTTAAAAACAGCTATAAAAGATTTAAATGATGCAAATGTATTAGTACATGGTAAAAAAGAAGAAAACAAAGTTTATGGGTTCACTCATTAATTAGATTGAAATGTTTTATTCAGCAACTAGTGCTAAATTAATTGTACTAGTTGCTTTTTATTTTAAAATTATAAGTTTGGAGGTAATTAAGGTGAATTATTATATTAGTATCCTTTTTCGTGCAATACCACTATTAATGGGAGCTATATGTTTAGGATATGGTATTTATGTTAAAGATTTAGGTCAAGCGATAGGGTCAGACTTTGTAGTCGCAGGTCATGTTTTAATATACTTAACTTCTATATGCATAGCTTTATTTACTACAGCTGCAACAATAATATTACAGATTATAAATAAATACAATAAATTTTATAAATGGTCATTGCCAACAATAGGTTATTTAGCAGGTATAGTTACAATTATTATGGGTGTGATTTTATGGAGAATAGGGATATATATACCTCCGTATTTTGTATCTGGAAATGTAGTTGTAGGATTAGGTTTAATAACTTGTTGTGTTTCAACGGTGGCTACAGCTTCAACTAAATTTATGATGATTCCACAAAATGGATCTAATTTAAAAGAAGGAGAAAAACCAGAAGGAGGATTTAAAGAGTCTACTGTAAAAATACTTATAGGAATACCAGCTTTATGTACAGCAATTGCCTTTTTTAGAGGAATATATTTATTATTCAACTCAGTTTCAAGTGACTATTTAGTAGCGGGTCATGTTTTGATAGGAATTGGATTTGTTTGCGCTAGCTTAATTCTATTAGTAATTAGTATAGTTAGACAGATACAAAACACATTTACAGACAAAGAACGTTATAGATGGTCGATACTTGTAGCTGTATTTGGAACTATAGATATATTATGGGGAATTGCAATATTGTCTACATCTAAAGATCCGATTATGATAGCTCCAGGTTATGTTTTAATTGGATTAGGTATCGTATGCTACAGTATTTTAAGTAAAGTATTATTATTAGGAATGGTTTGGAGAAAGTCAAATCCATTAGCAAAAAGAGTACCTTTAATACCGGTATTCACAGCGCTTATATGTTTATTTATGGGAGCGTTTTTATTTGAATCTGAGATATTTAATATAGCTTATTTTATTCCGGCGCGTGTAATGATTGGTCTTGGAGCAATTTGTTTTACTTTATTTTCAATAGTATCAATATTAGAAAGTGGAACATCTTCGTCAAAATAGCAAGAAAAATTGCAAAAAAAATGTTTAGCTAGTTTTAAATGTGGTATATATAAAATATAATAAAAAACTAAGATATTTAAAGTAAACTAAAGTATTTAGAAGATAAATACTTAAAAATAATTATATATAAGTTGATTTTAATTATATTTGTTTTTTATTGATAAAAATACATAAAATTTATATGATATAGTTCATATATGAGGAGGCTTTTAAAATGTTATATGGTAGAAAAGATCAATTAGGAGATAGTTATGATACTCCAATATTTGGGACAACAGAATCTGGCTCTAGCGTGCCAAAAGATGTTTTAGGGAAAGATTCTATTGCTCCAAATGTAGCTTATAGATTAATCAAAGATGAGCTAATGAATGAAGGAAATGCAAGACTTAACTTATGTACATTCTGTCAAACATATATGGAAGATGAAGCAACAAAACTTATGGCAGAGACATTAGAAAAAAATGCTATAGATAAATCTGAATATCCACAAACAACAGAGATGGAAAACAGATGTGTAAATATGATAGCAAACTTATGGAATGCACCAAAAGAATTAAATTATATAGGTACATCAACAGTAGGATCATCAGAAGCATGTATGCTTGGTGGTATGGCAATGAAATTCAGATGGAGAAATAGAGCAGAAAAATTAGGAATAGATGTAACAAAAAGAAAACCAAACTTAGTAGTATCTTCAGGATTCCAAGTTTGTTGGGAAAAATTCTGTGTATACTGGGATATAGAGATGCGTTTAGTACCAATGGATGAAGAGCATATGAGCTTAAATGTAGATAAAGTTTTAGATTATGTAGATGAATATACAATAGGGGTAGTAGCACTTCAAGGTATAACATATACAGGAAAATTTGATGATATAAAAGCATTAGATGCATTACTTGAAGAATACAATAAAACAGCAAAAATAAGTGTACCAATACATGTTGATGCTGCATCAGGTGGATTATTTACACCATTTATAGATCCAGATATGGAATGGGATTTTAGATTAAAAAATGTAGTATCAATAAGTACATCAGGACATAAATACGGATTAGTATACCCAGGTATAGGATGGGTAATATGGAAAGATGAAGAGTACTTACCAAAAGAATTAATATTTGAAGTAAGTTACTTAGGAGGATCAATGCCAACAATGGCAATAAACTTCTCAAGATCAGCAAGTCAAGTAATAGGACAATATTACAACTTCTTAAGACTTGGATTTGAAGGATATAGACAAATACATCAACGTACAAAAGATGTTGCTATGTATTTATCTGATGAAATAGAAAAAACAGGATTATTCAAAATTTATAATAATGGGGAAAATTTACCAATAGTATGTTATAGATTAATTGACAACGCTAATGTAGAGTGGACATTATATGATTTAGCAGATAGATTAGCAATGAAAGGATGGCAAATACCAGCATATCCATTACCAATTAACCTAGACAAAACAATAATACAACGTATAGTATGTAGAGCAGACTTAAGTCATGATATGGCTGAATTATTTATAAGAGATTTAAAAACAGCTATAAGAGATTTAAATGATGCAAATGTATTAGTACATGGTAAAGAACCAGAAAATAAAGTGTACGGATTTACTCACTAATATAAAAATATAGTATAGATTGAAAAAGTCTTAGTGTTATTTAAAAAATACTAAGACTTTTTTTATTGTTTGTTAAATTGAAAGCTAATGAAACTTAAATTGCAAAACTGAAATAAAATGAAATTTTTTTTGCAAAAAAAGTTTAATAGGATTATAATAGGGTAAATATACAATATACAATTAAAAAATTATTTTAGGCCTATGATAATTTACATTGAGAAGAATTAAGACAAAATAGGAGATGATTGACATGAAAGAAGAAAACGCAGCTAAAGGGAATTCACTTACTTTGTTTGCATTCTTCGCAATGACTGCATCAATGGTTATGACTGTATATGAGTATCCTACATTTGCTACGTCAGGATTTAATCTAGTATTTTTCCTTTTACTTGGAGGCATATTATGGTTTTTACCAGTAGCATTGTGTGCAGCAGAAATGGCCACAGTTGATGGCTGGCAAGAAGGCGGAATATTTGCTTGGGTTGGAAATACATTAGGAGAAAGATTCGGATTTGCAGCGATATTTTTCCAATGGTTCCAAATTACAGTTGGATTTGTAACAATGATCTATTTTATACTAGGTTGTTTTTCATACATATTCAATTGGAATGCTTTAAATAATGTTCCAGTTTTAAAATTTATAGCAGTTTTAGTTGTATTCTGGGGATTAACATTATCACAATTAGGTGGAACAAAGAATACTGCTAAGATAGCAAAAGCAGGGTTTATACTTGGAATAGCCATACCAGCTATAATACTATTTGGAGTATCGATAGCTTATTTATTACAAGGTAATCCGATAGATGTAAAGATAGGAGCTAAATACTTTGTTCCTGATTTTTCAAAAGCAAATACATTAGTTGTTTTCGTATCATTTATATTAGCATATATGGGTGTTGAAGCATCAGCATCACATGTAAATGAATTAGAAAATTCTAAACGTAATTATCCATTAGCTATGATTATATTAGTTATAGTAGCTATAATACTTAATACAATTGGTGGATTAACAGTAGCCGCTGTAATTCCACAAGGTAATTTAAATTTAAGTTCAGGCGTAGTTGATACTTTTAAAGTTTTAATACTACACTTTATACCAAATGGAACATGGATTGTAAAATTAATAGCTTTACTATTAGCATTAGGTGTAATGGGCGAGGTTAGTGCATGGGTTGTAGGACCATCAAGAGGTATGTATATAGCAGCTCAAAAAGGAATTTTACCAAAATCATTAACTAAAACTAATAAACATGATGTTCCAGTAAATTTAGTTTTTATACAAGGTATAGTAGTTACGATATGGGCAGCAGTTCTTACACTTGGAGGTGGTGGAGACAATGTTTCATTCCTTACAGCTATATCACTAACAGTAGTTATATACTTAGTAGGATATTTACTATTCTTCATAGGATATTTTAAATTAATACTTAAAGACGGAGATTTAAAACGTTCTTACCAAGTTCCTGGTGGAAAAATATTTAAGTTAATAGTTGCAGCATGTGGTTTCTTAACTTCAATATTTGCATTGATTATATCATTTTTCCCACCAAGTCAATTAGTTGGCAAGAGTATACATGAATACTTAACTATATTAAGTGTGAGTTTTGTAATAACAGTATTAATACCATTTGTAATATATTCAATTACATGTAAGAAGAATAGATAATATAAAATAATTAAAATAAAAAAACAAACAGCGTAATTCAGGGAGGTTTTTCAAAATGTTATTCAAAAAAGAAGATGATTATAGTACACCAGTGTTTGGGACAATAGAGTCTGGCTCTAATATTCCAAAAGACGTAATAGGGAAAGATTCTATTGCTCCAAACATAGCGTATAGATTAATAAAAGACGAGTTAATGAATGAAGGAAATGCAAGACTTAATTTAGCAACATTTTGCCAAACATATATGGAAGATGAAGCAACACAACTTATGGCAGAAACACTAGAAAAAAATGCTATAGACAAATCTGAATACCCACAAACAACAGAGATGGAAAATAGATGTGTTGATATGATAGCAAACTTATGGAATGCACCAAAAGAATTAAATTATATAGGTACATCAACAGTAGGATCATCAGAAGCATGTATGCTTGGTGGTATGGCTATGAAATTTAGATGGAGAAACAGAGCAGAAAAATTAGGTATGGATACAACAAAGAAAAAACCAAACTTAGTAGTATCTTCAGGATACCAAGTTTGTTGGGAAAAATTCTGTGTATACTGGGATATAGAGATGCGTACAGTTCCAATGGATGAAGATCATATGAGTTTAGATATAGATAAAGTTTTAGATTATGTAGATGACTATACAATTGGTATAGCAGCATTACTTGGAATAACATATACAGGAAAATTCGATGATATAAAAGCATTAGATGCTTTAATAGAAGAATATAATAAAACAGCAAAAATAAGTGTACCAATACATGTTGATGCTGCATCAGGTGGATTATTTACACCATTTATAGATCCTGAGCTTGAGTGGGATTTTAGATTGAAAAATGTAGTATCAATAAGTACATCAGGACATAAATACGGATTAGTATACCCAGGTATAGGATGGGTAATATGGAAAGATGAAGAGTACTTACCAAAAGAATTAATATTTGAAGTAAGTTACTTAGGAGGATCAATGCCAACAATGGCAATAAACTTCTCAAGATCAGCAAGTCAAGTAATAGGACAATACTATAACTTCTTAAGACTTGGATTTGAAGGATATAGACAAATACATCAACGTACAAAAGATGTGGCTATGTATTTATCTAAAGAAATTGAAAATACAGGATTGTTTAAGATATATAATGATGGTGAGAATTTACCTATAGTATGTTATAGATTAAGAAATGAAGATGCTGTACAATGGACATTATATGATTTAGCAGATAGATTAGCGATGAAAGGATGGCAAATACCAGCATATCCATTACCTGTTAACCTAGATAAAGTTATAATACAACGTATAGTGTGTAGAGCAGATTTAAGCTATGATATGGCCGAATTATTTATAAGAGACTTAAATACAGCTATAGATGATTTAAATAAAGCAACTATATTAGTTCATGGTAAAAAAGCAGAAAATAAAAAATATGGTTTTACTCATTAATTATATAAAAAGAAGCTAATTCAATTGAATTAGCTTCTTTTTATATAAATCAATATAAGTATTAAATTTAAATACTAAATGCCCATACATTTTTAGCTTCTTTTAAAAATACGTCAACGTCCCAAGTTTTGCTACTTCTTTCTTTACTATCAGAGTCATTAACTATTATCTTTCCGTCATCAGTAACACCAGTTAAAACAATATAGTGACCTTCTGTTGTAAAATGTCCAGGACCCATAGTTGCTATAACTGGATTTCCTTTTTCAAGGTTTGAGATAATACTTGAAGCACTTAAAGGTATAACCTTACCTTTAAGACCTAATTTTTTAGCTCCATCAGTCATTAATGACCAAGCTGTACCAACACCATCTACTAGATATCCGTTTTTAACACTAAAGTTTTCAATATATTTTGGGCTGAAGTTCTCATTTCCAGTAAGACCTACAGCAACCATTGATAGGGCTGTTGGACCACAACCATTAATTGCAAAATAATCAGGGCCATATTTATCATAACCCCATCTTTCATCCCATTGCATGTATAAAGGTATTTCGCCTTTTGTATAACTTCCTTCAACAGGTGTTGATACTTCAGTTTGTCCACCTTTATGATCTACAAAATCAGCGACGAAATCTATTGTTTCAGGCTTTTTAGATGCCATGGCTAAAAATTCAGGAGGATACTCACTTGGATCTTTTAGTATGTCATAAATTTTAGGATATACAGGAGCTAAATTTATTAATTTCTGAATTACAGGATCTTTTGATTCAAGTAATTCTTTAGACAATTCAACAGTTTGTGGGCTTGCATATCCAACTGTGGTTGAAAATGCATTTGATACCCCTTTATATCCTATAAATATACCTAATGATAAAACTATGGGTAAAGCAATAAGTTTAATTTTGTGCTTGTTTAGCTTTTGTTGCTTTTTTACGCTATGTTTTCCTTTTGCATAAGCCAATTTCTAATCCTCTCCTCTAATGTATAAAATCAAGTCTACTATAATTATACAACTTTAAATTAAATACAATATAACAAAACTGTAACAAATTTTTTCTATAAATAAATTGACAATTTCAAACATGGTTACAAAAAAGTAACTAATTAATTAAATCAATTAAATTTGATATAATGTAATATATGATATATTGATTTGGAGGTAATTTATTGTGTTTAAGGATATAGAAATAGATTGTAAAAACATATTAGATAAATATTTTGATTTAGTTGATTATGAAGCATGTGAGTATTGTTTTACTACATTATATATGTGGAAAGATTTATACAATACAAAGTACTATGTTGAGGATGATTTTGCTATAGTTGCAGGAGAATATGAAAACAAAGGTTTTATAATACTCCCTTTAGCAAAAAAAGAAAATATGAATAAAGCTTTTGACTTTATAATTAAAAACTTTGAAAGACAAAATAAACAAATTCATTTAAAAGCTATAAATAAAGAAGTCGTTGAATACTTACAAAGTGTTTATGGAAATAGATTTGAGTATATTGAAGAACGTAACAACTTTGATTATATATATGATGGAGAAAGTCTAAGAACTTTATCTGGAAGAAAAAATCAAAAGAAAAGAAACCATCTAAATAGTTTCGTTAAAGAATATGGTGATAGAGTAGAATATAAAAAATTAGAAGAAGCAGACTTTGATGAATGTATAAATTTATTAAAAGAGTGGTCAATAGATAAAGAGGAAAGTATAGAACTAGATAGTGAATTTAAAGCAATAAAAAGGATATTTAAGAATTATGAAAAATTAAAAGATACATTAAAGATAAGTGGTATATATATTGACTCTAAATTAGAAGCATTTTCTATTGGAGAAATGTTAAATGATAATATGGCGGTAATACATGTTGAAAAAGCAAATGCGGATATAAGAGGATTGTACCCTTATATTAACCAACAGTTCTTATTAAATGAATTTAGTGATGTTGAATTTGTTAATAGAGAAGAAGATTTAGGTATAGAAGGTCTTAGAAAAGCGAAGCTTTCATATCACCCAGTTAAATTTGCTGAAAAATATACTGTAATAGAAAAATAAAATGTTAAATTATTGAAATAAAGGCATTGTCATAGAAATTGGCAATGCCTTTTGTTATTATAAAGTCATGTCGAAAAAAATAGAAAAATGTAAAAAAAGATATATGCAACATTAATATACAAAGAGTATAATATTAATTGCTTAAAGTAAGAAAAACAATATTATATGTGAGAAAGAAGTGACACTTATGAGGAAAATTTTATATGTTCGTATTGTGAAAATTGCTTTGATCGGAGGCGCTATACTAATTTTATTAGGCTTTGCAAGGCATATATATAAAAGTAAATTTGGTCAACCAGAAGCAAATCCAGAAAAAGGCGTAGCTAAAATAAAAGAATTAGAATCAGAAGATATATCAAGTATAAGAAATGAAATTGAAAAAAATAGCGATGATAATTCAAATATAGATGAAAACAAAAACGATGTAAACTTTGAAAAGGTATTTGAGGATTCAGTAATAATGGGGGATTCAAGAGGAGAGGGACTAACAGAATATGGGTTTTTAAGTCCATCATCAGTTGTAGCATATAAAGGAAGAAATGTAATAGAGGCAAAAGGAGATGTATCAGAAGTTGTTAATCTTTCACCTAGTAATATATTTTTAACTTATGGGATGAATGATTTACAATTGTTTAGTAATTCTAAGGACTTTATTAATAAGTATGAAATACTTATTAAGGATATTAAACAAAAACTACCAAGTTCTAAAATATATGTAACTTCTATCATACCAACAACACAATCAGCTATGGAAAAAGATCATAGTTTTAAGAATGTGTACAGTTTTAATAAGGCATTAGAAGATATGTGCAAGGATTTAAATGTGGAGTTTATAAATGTTAATGATAGCGTTAACTCAAAGAATAACTTGTATGAGCCAGATGGTATACATTTTAGTGCTAAATTTTATAATGGGTATTTAAACATTTTAAAGAATAAGGCTAATCTATAGATAGGAGTGAGTGTTTTGAAAAAGTTTAAAAAGTACATTTTAACGCTTAGTTTTGTATGTACTATGTTTATTGCTAGTGGGTGTGGAATAAATAACGATAAGTCTGCTAGTAGTATAACTGAAGATATTAGCAAAACTGTTAATTTAAATAACATGGAAAAAAGTGATAGCAAATCTTTAAGAAGATTTTTTGGTTTAAACTCTAGTGAGTTTGAAGATTTTTCAATATACATACCTAAATCTACGATGGATGTAGAAGAAATGCTTGTGATAAAAGTAAAAGATAAAGGCCAAATTCAAGGAATAGAAGATGCTATAGATAGTAGAGTTAATAAGCAAATTGAAAGTTTTAGTGGATATGGACCAAAACAAGTAGCATTACTTCAAGATTACGAAGTTAAAGATAAAGGTAACTTCGTATTTTATGCAGTTTCAAAGGATTTAGATAAACTGACTGATGCATTTAAAGAAAGTATCAAAAATTAAAAAAGAGAGGTAAACCAATGGTTTTTAGTAGTATAGTATTTTTATTCACTTTTTTACCTATAACCTTGATTCTATATTATATTTCACCTAGAAAAATGAAAAATATAGTCTTATTGTTAATTAGTTTGATTTTTTATGCATGGGGAGAACCTGTATATGTTTTTCTTATGATGTTTACTACTGTATTTGATTATTTAATAGGACTACTTATAAATAAATATAGAAGAAATAAGATTAAATCCAAACGAATATTTATATTTGCTGTTTTAGTGAATTTAGGTATATTAGGATTTTTTAAATATTATGGATTTGTAATTGAAAATATAAATAGCGTATTTTCTTTAAATATTGGATACAATCAGTTGCCACTTCCAATAGGAATATCATTTTATACGTTTCAAACATTATCATACGTTATTGATGTTTATTTAGACAAGGTAAAAGTTCAAAAGAGTTTAATATCTTTTGGTCTTTATGTAACCATGTTTCCGCAGTTAGTTGCAGGACCTATTGTTAGATATACAGACATAGATTATCAGTTAAAGCACAGAACTCATAGTATGAATAAATTTGGAGAGGGTGTAGATAGATTTATACAAGGACTTTCTAAAAAAGTATTGCTTGCTAACAATATAGGTATGATATTTACCAGTATACAACAATATGATGCAAGTGAAATATCTGTATTAACAGCTTGGCTTGCAATAGCTGCATATACTTTACAACTATACTTTGACTTTAGTGGATACTCAGATATGGCAATAGGTCTTGGTAAAATGCTAGGGTTTGACTTTATAGAGAACTTTAATTATCCATACATATCTAAAAGTGTTACTGAATTTTGGAGAAGATGGCATATATCTTTAGGAAGCTGGTTTAGGGAATATGTTTATATACCTTTAGGAGGGAATAGATGTAGTACGATATTCCAACTTAGAAATCTATGTATAGTATGGTTTCTTACAGGACTATGGCATGGAGCTGATTGGAACTTTATATTATGGGGCTTATACTATGGATTGATCTTAATAATAGAGAAGTTTTTATTAAAGGATATACTAGAAAGAATGCCTAGCGTTATACAGCATATATATACAATGGTACTAGTTATGATTGGATGGACATTTTTTGGAATTGAAAGTATACAAAAATCTTTAGAATACATAAAAGTAATGTTTTTCTTAAATGGAAACAAGATAATTGATTCAACATTTATTTATTATTTACATACAAATTTAATTCTTTTAATAATTTTAATATTATGTTCTACGCCTATAGTTAATAAGGTATTTAAAAAAATTATAAAAAATGGAAAAATGGAAGGAGTTACATTGGCTGTAATAGTCCAATTTGTTTTGTTATTTTTAAGTATAGCGTACTTAGTAAATGAAACATATAATCCTTTCTTATACTTTAGATTCTAATAAGGGGTGAGAACTTTGAAATTTACAAAAAAAGATACGAGAAAATATAAAAATATATATGTAAAGTTAATGGCAATAATGTTTTTAGTAACAATATTTTCGTTTGTAGGACTTAATTTGATAACTAAAGATAAGCAGTTTTCAGAAAATGAAAATAGACTTCTAGAACAAAAGCCCAAATTTACATTAGATAGATTGTTTGAAGGTAGATACACTAAAAAATATGAAAAGTATACTGTTGACCAAATGGTTGGAAGAGATGAGTTTATAAAAATTAAAACTAAAGCAGATGACCTTATGGGGAAAAATAGTGAAAACGGTGTATTTAAATGCGATGATGGATATTTAATAGAAAGCTTTGGGAAACCAAATGAAGAGTATGTGAAGGCTAATATAGAAGCTATAAACAAGTTTGCAGATAAACATAAGAACATAAAGACAAGTATGTTAATAGCACCAACAGCTGTTAATATATTAGAGGATAAATTACCTGCATTTGCTCCTGTTTATAATCAAGACGAGTATTTAAGTAGATTGTCAAAATCTATTGACAACAAAATAGATTTTGTAAATATATCAAGTGAAATGAAAAAACATAAAGATGAATATATATATTATAAAACGGATCACCATTGGACTACATTAGGAGCATATTATGCCTTTTTAGATTTTGCAAAGCAATCAGGATTAAAATCTCAACCTAATAGTTATGACAAGTACAGGGTGTCAAATGATTTTTATGGAACTCTATATTCAAAGAGCGGTTATAAAGTAAAACCTGATCAAGTTGATATATACACGCCTAAAGATAAAAATGATCAGGTAATAGTAGAATATAAAGAAGAGAAGAAAAAATCTCCAACTATATATGAAAGTGAAGCATTGAAGAAAAAGGATAAGTATGAAGTTTTCTTAGGTGGAAACCATCCAGTTGTAGATATAAAAACTACAAGTGAAAGTGATAAAACATTGCTACTAATAAAAGATTCTTATGCGAATAGTTTTGTTCAATTTTTAACTCCATATTATAAAGAGATTATAATGGTAGACCCAAGATATTATTATGAAGATATAGAAAAATTAATTAAAGAAAAGAACGTTACGGATTTACTTTACTTGTATAATGCAAACACATTTTTTAATGATTCATCATTAGCGCCAGTATTAAATAACATATAAAATTCGCTTTGATTGAGCGACTACGAACTACTTTATTTCGCTCAAATTTCATGGCGTCAACGACCACTTGACAAACTCGTGTCCCGTTACTTAAACGACTTTGTACGTTGCTCAAAAAGTTTTTTACTATAAAAATTATAGGATATTGATATAACTAAGTTTCATAAATTAACAATAATGCATGAGTAAGTATAATTTTCAAGTGTAAAAAAATTAATAAAAAAAATAAAAAAAGAAACTGTATCTAGAGTGTAGATTTAGAGCGGTTTCTTTTAAATTTTTATGATAAATTTAAAAAAATATGGGTATTAATCAACTTGAATATATACTATATATGGTATAGAATGGACTATGTGCTTACTACATATAGTATAAAAAATACTCATATGAACAACATAAAATTATAAAAGTCAATACTTTTGTAGAATAAAATTTAATCAATCAATATGTATTAGACAAAAGGAGAGTTTTATGAATAAACAATTAAATATAATTAAAAGAGATGGCAGTGTTGTAAAATTTGATAAAACAAAAATAGAAAATGCAATACTAAAAGCTATGAAGTACGGAAGTGGAATATATGAAGAAGAAATGGCTAAAGAAATAGCCAATGAAATTGAATTAAGTTTTAATCAAACAAAAGACGTAGCAACTGTTAATAAGGTTGAAGATATGGTTTATAAAAATTTAATAAATCATAAACATGAATTAACAGCTAAAGCATATGAGGGGTATAGAGCGGTTCAATCATTTAAAAGAGAAGTTAATACTACAGATGATAGTATTTTAGGTCTTTTAGATAACAGTAATGAAGATGTTATGAATGAAAATTCTAATAAAAATGGTTTGTTAGCTTCAACTCAAAGAGATCTAATAGCTGGGGAAGTATCAAAAGATATAGCTAGAAGAAAGTTAATTCCAGCTCATATAGCACATGCTCATGATGAGGGAGTTCTTCATTATCATGATATGGATTATGCTATACAACCTATTCATAACTGTATGCTTATAAACTTAGAAGATATGCTAAATAATGGTACAGTAATAAGTAATAAGTTAGTTGAATCACCAAAGTCATTCACTACAGCTTGTACAGTTACTACACAGATAATAGCTCAAATTGCTAGTGGGCAGTATGGAGGTAACTCTATAACTATAAAACATATTGCTCCATTTTTAAGAGTTTCATATGATAAATATTTAAACAAATATAAGGATAAGTATCCAGAAGAAATGGCTAAAGATTTAGCTGAAGATAGAATGTTAGAAGAGTTAAAAAATGGAATTCAAACTATAAGATATCAACTATCTACATTATATACAAGTAATGGTCAATCTCCATTCTCAACTATTTACTTAGAAATTGAAGAAGGTAACGAGTATGAAAGAGAAATGGCTTTAATTTGTGAGGAAATGATAGCTCAAAGATTAGAAGGAATGAAAAACTACAAAGGACAAGAAGTAGGAGAAGAATTCCCTAAGTTAGTTTATCTATTAGATGAGCATAATTGCTTAGAAGGTGGTAAATACGACTACATTACTAAACTAGCAGCTAAATGTAATACAAAGAGATTAGTACCTGATTATCAAAGTGCAAAAATAATGAAAAAAAATTACGAAGGAAACACATTCCCACCAATGGGATGTAGATCACACTTGAGTCCATGGAAGGATGAGAATGGAAATTATAAATGGTATGGAAGATTTAACCAAGGTGTAATTTCTTTAAACTTAGTGCAAGTTGCATTAACAGCAAATCAAGATATGGAGAAGTTCTGGGAGATATTAGATGAAAGATTAGAACTTTGTAGAGAAGCTCTAATGGTTAGACATGATTTATTAAAAGGTGTAATATCAGATGTATCACCTATACATTGGCAACATGGTGGTATAGCAAGACTTAAAAAAGGAGAAAAAATAGATTCATTATTAGAAAATGGATACTCAACTCTTTCTTTAGGTTATGTTGGTGTGTATGAAATGACACAAGCTATGCTTGGAATTAGTCATACTACTAAAGATGGTGAAAAATTTGCACTTGAAGTAATGAATCACTTAAATAATACTTGCCAAAAATGGAAGGATGAAACTGGTCTTGGATTTGGGTTATATGGAACTCCAGGAGAAAGTTTAACTTCAAGATTTTGTAGAATAGATAAACAAAAATTTGGAGAGATAAAAAATGTTACAGATAGAATGTATTACACAAATTCATATCATGTTCATGTAAGTGAAGAAATAGATGCTTTTGAAAAGTTAAAATTTGAAAGTCAGTTCCATGATATAAGTTTAGGTGGATGTATAAGTTATATAGAAGTTCCTGATATGAGTAAAAACTTACCTGCAGTAGAACAAATAATAAATTATATATACCACAATATACAATATGCTGAGATAAACACTAAACCTGATATTTGTTATTCTTGTGGTTATACCGGAGAAATAAAGTTAGATAAAGATTTAGAATGGTATTGCCCTAATTGTGGAAATAGAGATAAGAATGAAATGCAAGTTATGAGAAGAACTTGTGGATATATAGGTGCAAATATGTGGGGAAAAGGACGTACACAGGAAATAGGCGAAAGAGTTTTACATCTATAAGGTTGGAGTGATGAAAATGAGATTTTCTAAAATAAAAGATAATGATATAGCTAATGGATTAGGGATAACTATGTCTTTTTGGACTCAAGGATGCCCGCATCATTGTAAAGGATGTTTTAATAAAGAGACATGGGACTTTGATGGAGGACAAGAATTTAAGCAAGAAAACTTAGATTATATTATAGAAAACATAAATAAAAATAATATATATAGAGATTTAGCAATATTAGGAGGAGAACCATTATGTTCTCAAAATGTTGAAGGCGTAATTAGTTTATGCAAAGAATTTAAAAGTCATTATCCAAATAAACTTATATATTTATGGACAGGATATACTGTAGAAAAATTTAATGAAAATCAAAGAGAGATTTTAAATTATATAGATATATTAATAGATGGACAATTTGAAGAAGAACGAAAAAATTTATCTATAAAATTAAGAGGTTCTTCGAATCAAAGAGTTATAGATGTAAAAAAATATTTAGATAAAAATGAAATCATTTTATATGATCTTAATTAATAAAATAGACTAACCAATTATAAATTATATTGGTTAGTTTTTTTATATTCTTAATGATAATAATTTTCATTTACAACAAATAATACCTATGTTATACTAAAGACATAGAGAAAAGCCTTCTCTACAAAAAAATGATGCTATAAATTTATAAAGTACTCAATCCCGCAGATATAGTTTAAGTTTAATGTCCGGAACATAAACTATTAGTACTTTTAAATTTGTGCCAAAAATTACACTCAAAAACTAAAAAACTTCTTAAAAAGAGTCATGATTGTATACATGACTCTTTTTAATGATAATGAAAGTCATTTACATAAAATAAAAATTATGATATAGTGTATACAGGCTTAAAGTTATCGCGGCAAAATTTCTAATTTTATAGGAGATGATAATTATGGCAAAAATGATGGGACCTAGATTTAAACAATGTAGAAGGTTAGGACTTAATGTGTGTGGACATCCAAAAGCTATGGATAGAGCAACTAGAGGAACTTCTAGAGCAGATAAAAAACTTTCACCGTATGGATTGCAATTACTAGAAAAGCAAAGATTAAGAGCTTATTACGGGGTTTTAGAAAGACAATTTTCTAACTGTGTAAAAAAAGCTATGAAAGCTCAAGGAGAAACAGGTACGGTACTAGTTCAATTACTAGAATGTAGGCTAGATAACTTAGTTTATAGATTAGGACTAGCTAGCTCTATAAGACAAGCTCGTCAAATGGTAGTACATGGACACATACTAGTTAATGGAAATAAAGTCGATAGACCTTCTTATGGAGTATCAGTAGGAGAAAAGATATCTCTAAGAGAGAAATCTAAAAAGAACTCTATGTTTATTGATAGTTTTCAACAAAATGCTAATAGCCAATATTCTTACCTAAGCAAGGACCTTGATGATGTGTCGGGAACTCTTACTAAAATACCTGAAAGAAACGAAGTTCCAATAGAAATAAATGATATTTTAGTTGTTGAGTACTACTCTAAGCTTAAGTAGGTAATTAATTAAAATAAAGAAATGTAGAGCTTTAGTTCTACATTTTTTTTATATTAATTAATTATTTCAATTTAAGATACAAAGAATTTTATTTAAAGGTAATAATAAAGTAGAAAACTAGTTACGAATAAGTAACTAATTGTTATAGATAAAAACTGATGATATATTAAAGTTATTATAAAACATAAATAAAGGAGAAATGAAAATGAGTAGAATAATAAATACAGAAGAATTTAACGTAGAGGTAGAAAATGCAAGTGAAACAACAGTAGTGGACTTTTTTGCAACATGGTGTGGTCCATGTAAAATGTTAGCTCCAGTATTCGATGAATTAAGTGGAGATATAGATGAAGCTAAATTTTTAAAAGTAGATATAGATCAAAGTTTAGAGTTAGCTAGAAAATTCCAAGTAACTACAGTGCCAACAGTAATTGTATTTAAAGATGGAGAAGAAGCTGAAAGATTAGTAGGATTTATACCTAAGCAAAAGTTAGAAGATATGGTAAAAGCTCATATATAATTAATATAGAGAGGAATGTTGAATATGAGATATGATATTGCAATTGTAGGAAGCGGACCAGCTGGTTTAGCAGCTGCTATAAATGCTAAGATACGTAATAAAAATATAATACTATTTGGATCTCACAATGGAAGTGATAAATTAGTTAAAGCTCCATCTATAGATAATTATCTAGGAATTTATGATGTAAGTGGAGCAGAGTTGAGTGAAAAATTTACTAATCACGTAAAAGAGATGGGAATTGAAATAACTCAACAAAGAGTTAATAATGTATACCAAATGGGAGATTATTTTGCATTAGCTGTTGGAGATGAAATTTATGAAGCTACAACGGTAATAATAGCGACAGGTGTACAATATGGAAAAATGATTAAAGGGGAAGAAGAATATTTAGGAAAAGGCGTAGGATATTGCGCTACATGTGATGCTGGATTATATAGAGATAAAGTTGTAGCTATAATAGGATACAATCATGAAGGAGAAGAGGATGCAAACTTTTTAAGTGAAATAGCATCAAAAGTTTATTATATACCTATGTATAATTTATCTAATAAGTTAGATTCTTCTATAGAAATAATCGATAGTAAACCTATAGAAATAAAGGGAGATACATTGGTAAATAAACTTGTATTAAAAGATAGAGAGCTAGATGTGGATGGGGTTTTCGTTATAAAGGATAGCGTATCTCCTAGTTATATGGTTCCTGGGTTAGAAGTTGAAGGACCTCATATAAAAACTGATAGAGAAATGAGAACAAATATAGATGGACTTTATGCTGCAGGAGATTGTGCAGGTAAGCCATATCAATACTTAAAGTCTGCAGGGCAAGGGCAGATGGCAGTTTCTAGTGCTATATCACAGTTAGATAAATTAAGAATAAAACAAATGGGATTAGAAAAATAATATAAAGTAAATAACCTAAAATTCAAGAAAAATTAAATCTTGTTATTTTAGGTTATTTTTATTTGAATAATGAATAAGATTAGTTATAGAAAAAAGCTATAATAAAACTTGGATATGCAAAATTCATAATAATCAAAATTGGACAAAATATTGGCGATATTATAACCTTGTATACACAAATAAAAATAGGAGGGCCAAATTAATGTACAATGTAAGTGATATGACATTTGACTGTCCAGTTGAAGCTCTATCTAGCATAGTTGGTAAAAAATGGGTAGCAAGAATAGTTTGGGAGATCCAAGATAGTAGAATTAGATTTGGAGAGTTGCAAAGAAAAATAGATGGATGTAGCAAGAAAATGTTAGTTCAACAACTTGATTTATTAGTAGAAAATAACATTGTTATAAATAATAAAAAAGTAGTGAAGAATAGTATAGAATCTACTTATTATTTAAGTAAATCAGGGCTGGAGTTACTACATGTTATTGCCAATATGATAAAGTGGAGCAACGAACATATAGTATGTAATGATTAAAATTTTAAAATTTTGAAAAGTAAAAAAATTAGAAGTTACCAAAAAGTTACCAGTTGATATAATTTTTAGGACTTGTTATATTATATAAAAAAGCAAAGCCTTTAACTTTGCAAAAAGTATAAGGAGGAACACATGAATTACACATTTTTCTCAGAATTCCTTATGGTAACAAATTGGTTAACTTTGTTATCGGTAGGAATATTAATAGGACTATTCTTTATAGTCAAAAAATTAACTAAAAAGCTTAATTTTACCAAATTGATGATATCATCAATTGCAATGGGAATTGGCTTAGGGTTAATAATTCAATTTATAGCAGGTTTTCCAAATGACCCTACAAAAGTCACTTGGTTAACAGAAGTATCTAAATGGTATGGATTATTTGGATATGGATTTATGGATTTATTAAAAATGCTAGTAGTACCTTTAGTATTTGTTTCAATTGTAAGAGTTATAATGAACTTAAAACAAGGTGAAAATTTAGGTAAGTTGACAGGTAGAACTATTTTTATGCTACTTGGAACAACAGCTATAGCAGCAGCAGTTGGAATAATAGTTGGAAATTTATTTAAACTGGGAGTGGGACAAGAAGTAGCTAATCAAGCTACAGAACAATTAAGAGAAGTAACACCTGTAGTAGATACTTTAAGAGGGTTACTACCATCAAACCCAGTAGATGCTATGGCACAAGCAAATGTAGTAGCTATAGTTATATTTGCAGGATTTATAGGTATAGCAATAAAAAGATTGAGTAAAAAGCACGCAGATACAATTAAACCTTTTGTAGACTTAATTGAAGCGTTTTATAAGATAATAATAAGTATATCGATAACTGTTATAAAGTTAATGCCATATGCTGTAGTTGCATTAATGGCAAGTTCTATAATTGATAGAGGGATATCTTCTATAGTAGGTGTTATAGATTTCATATTAGCTTTATATGTGAGTGTTGCAATAATGTTTATAGTACACTTAATAATAATATCGATTAATGGGGTTAATCCTATTAAATACTTAAAAAATGCATCTAAACCTCTTATATTAGCATTTACTTCAAGATCTAGTTTAGGAACATTACCAGTTACTATAGAAACATTAAATGATAATTTAAAAGTAGATCAAGGTATATCTAGCTTTGTTGGAAGTTTAGGCGCTAATATGGGTATGAATGGTTGTGCAGGAATATACCCAGCATTAATGGCTGTGACTGTAGCCAATATGTCAGGAACAACTATGAACTTTAGTTTCTATGTAATGTTATTAATAGTAATAACAATAAGTTCTTTAGGAATAGCAGGAATTCCTGGTACGGCAACTATGTCTGTATCTGTTGTTATATCAGGTATGGGACTAGGAGCATACTTCCCATTATTAGGTGGAATAATTGCTATAGATCCAATATTAGATATGGGACGTACAATGCTTAATGTAAATGGAGCAATGGCATCAACTATAGCAGTTGCAAATAGTTTTGATGAGATAGATAAAAATTCTATAGAATAGAATAAATATAAAAAATAGACTAAGATAACTATCTTAGTCTATTTTTTATGCACTTAGTAGAAATAAATAAAATTATAAGCCCGACTATAGCTGTAGATATTGAAATTATTATATGAAGATCTACAGAATATTTAAATACATAGGAACATGCATTATCTAAAGCATGAAATAGTATACATAGCCAAATGCTATTTGTTTCCATATATATAAATGTTAGAACAAATGATGATGCTAAGCAGCTCAATGCAAAAGGTAAAAAGTTTAGATGTTGTTGAGGAGACCCAACAACAAACCAAAGTGGTAAATGCCAGCAAGACCAAATTAATCCTATTAATAAAGAACTTTTCAAAGGTGAATACTTGGACAATAACTTAGGGAGTAAAAAACCTCTCCAACCTATTTCTTCAAGTCCGCCACCGAAAATCATAAATGGTGCAATCCATGTTAAAAAAATTAATGGATAAGTTAATAAAATATATTTATCTCTAAAAAAGCATACAACTATAAATGGTGTTGTCCATAAAATTAAAATAGTAATTAAAACATAAAGGTATTCCTTGAAACTTCTTTTCATATCTATACAACTTTTTAAAAATCTACTAAAATCATTTTTTGAGTAGAATTTGTGAACAGTAAGTATACCTGCTATAGCTGGGGAGTATCCAGATAAAGCATAAAAAATCATAAAAATAGGAGAACCGTATGTTAATACTCCTAATTGAGTAAGTGGAATTGTAACTCCAAATCCCATTATGCAGGTTATAAATATTATGAAAAAAAAGTATTTAACTTCATTAGACATATGAACATATACCCCCAATCTAAGTAAAACTCAAATATATTAAAATATATTTGAATAATAATAATATATACCTATTTGACTAAGGTTAAACATAATTAATTAAGCTGGAAAAACAAAATAATGATTTATAAGAGTTAATAAAATTGAAAAAACAAATATTATAACTATTATAATCATATGTCTTTTTTTATTCATTACAACAAGTGCTATATACTCTCTTATTAACGCATTAGGAAGAAAGTATATAGCAGTTTTTGATCCTAGACCATTACTTTTCAAATTAGCCATTCTTGCGTATATGCTAGCTCTAAAAACATGATAATTATTAGTTACAAATATACTTTTATAACCATTAGGCATTAAATTATCCATAATAACTTTTGAAAATTTCATATTTTGTAGCGTATTAACTGAGTTATCTTCAATAATTGTATCTTTAGATGGTATCCCTTTACTTAATGCATATTTTTGCATAGCTAGACCTTCTGGAATATCTTCATCTGGACCTTGACCTCCAGAAAAAATGATTTTAGGAGAAAAAGAAACCTTAGACTGTTCATTATAGAAAGTTATAGCTCTGTCAATTCTGCTAGCAAGTAGAGGAGGAACTTTATCGCCAAAAACTCTACTACCTAACACTATTATGAAATCTTGATCTTTCTTTGGTTTATTAAATTGAGATATTAAAGAAATCATTAAGAAATTAAAAATACTAAATAAGAAGTAAAATTCTAAAAGTAAAAAACTACCTAAAAAAACAGTTACATCTTTTGGTAAGAATTTTTCTGGATTAAAAAATGTTAAAATTAAGTGGAAAACAAGTGCTAATCCTAAAAATAGAGTTAACATATTAGATAAATTTCTACTTTCCTTTTTCATAACAATTTTAGCATTTAAAAATAAACCGAAAATAAGGGCGTAAATTCCAAATATCGAAACAATCATAAATATGATAAATAAGATTAAAAATAAAACTATTAAAATTCGGTTTCCTGTAGAAAATGCTAAGTATGTAAATGAAATAGCAAAAGATATAAGAAATATATTAAAAAATAATCCGTTAACAAGTCTTCTTCTATCCTTAAAATAAGATATTAAAAAGATAGACAATGTTATTATTGGAAACAAATAAATAAAAAACATACGTTACCTCCTAAATAAAAATGAAATATATATTAGATTCATTATATATTTTTTCAATAATTAAGTTAATAGATACGTATAAATGTAATAATAAAAGAATAGTTATATCATAAAATAAAA
Organism: Paraclostridium bifermentans; assembly: GCF_019916025.1. Taxonomy (NCBI): domain Bacteria; kingdom Bacillati; phylum Bacillota; class Clostridia; order Peptostreptococcales; family Peptostreptococcaceae; genus Paraclostridium; species Paraclostridium bifermentans. The sequence continues at coordinate 514,685 of NZ_CP079737.1, forward strand.
TTTATAATGAAAATAAATTATATTTTATGATATAACTATATAACAAGAATTAAAAAAGAGAGGTACGAGTATGAATAATATAGTAGTTATATGTGAAGATATAAACTGTGGTAATAAATTACAGCAATCAGCCAAAGAATTCAACTATGACGTTAAATTTGAAATACAAAATGAAGATACAATTATAAATGAAATATCTGAAAAAGATATAAAAGATGCAAGTGCTGTTTTATTTGTAATAAATAAAGGTATAGAAGAAGTCAATGAAATCGAAAGATTCATAGATGTTGAATATTATGAAGTAGAGCCTTGTATAGCATTAGAAAATCCTAAACAAGTTATAAGTGAAATAATAGCTGATTTAAACTAAAGAATAGTAAGAAGCTTTGTGGTTAATCTCAAAGCTTTTTTATATTTATAAAAAAATAAAATTAAATTTTAAAAAAGTATTGACGATGTCAAATTAAGGTGGTATAGTATTACTTGTCCTTAAGAAACGGACGAAACACAAAAGAAAAAATGAACTTTGAAAATTAAACAGTAGGTTAATTATAAAAATTCTTTTTTTAAAGAATTAAACACAAACAACCAAGCCAGATATTCAGATAATGATTAGCTGAGCGATGGACAACTTTTTAAATTATATTTGAGAGTTTGATCCTGGCTCAGGATGAACGCTGGCGGCGTGCCTAACACATGCAAGTCGAGCGATCTCTTCGGAGAGAGCGGCGGACGGGTGAGTAACGCGTGGGTAACCTGCCCTGTACACACGGATAACATACCGAAAGGTATACTAATACGGGATAACATACGAAAGTCGCATGGCTTTTGTATCAAAGCTCCGGCGGTACAGGATGGACCCGCGTCTGATTAGCTAGTTGGTAAGGTAATGGCTTACCAAGGCAACGATCAGTAGCCGACCTGAGAGGGTGATCGGCCACACTGGAACTGAGACACGGTCCAGACTCCTACGGGAGGCAGCAGTGGGGAATATTGCACAATGGGCGAAAGCCTGATGCAGCAACGCCGCGTGAGCGATGAAGGCCTTCGGGTCGTAAAGCTCTGTCCTCAAGGAAGATAATGACGGTACTTGAGGAGGAAGCCCCGGCTAACTACGTGCCAGCAGCCGCGGTAATACGTAGGGGGCTAGCGTTATCCGGAATTACTGGGCGTAAAGGGTGCGTAGGTGGTTTTTTAAGTCAGAAGTGAAAGGCTACGGCTCAACCGTAGTAAGCTTTTGAAACTAGAGAACTTGAGTGCAGGAGAGGAGAGTAGAATTCCTAGTGTAGCGGTGAAATGCGTAGATATTAGGAGGAATACCAGTAGCGAAGGCGGCTCTCTGGACTGTAACTGACACTGAGGCACGAAAGCGTGGGGAGCAAACAGGATTAGATACCCTGGTAGTCCACGCCGTAAACGATGAGTACTAGGTGTCGGGGGTTACCCCCCTCGGTGCCGCAGCTAACGCATTAAGTACTCCGCCTGGGAAGTACGCTCGCAAGAGTGAAACTCAAAGGAATTGACGGGGACCCGCACAAGTAGCGGAGCATGTGGTTTAATTCGAAGCAACGCGAAGAACCTTACCTAAGCTTGACATCCCACTGACCTCTCCCTAATCGGAGATTTCCCTTCGGGGACAGTGGTGACAGGTGGTGCATGGTTGTCGTCAGCTCGTGTCGTGAGATGTTGGGTTAAGTCCCGCAACGAGCGCAACCCTTGCCTTTAGTTGCCAGCATTAAGTTGGGCACTCTAGAGGGACTGCCGAGGATAACTCGGAGGAAGGTGGGGATGACGTCAAATCATCATGCCCCTTATGCTTAGGGCTACACACGTGCTACAATGGGTGGTACAGAGGGTTGCCAAGCCGCGAGGTGGAGCTAATCCCTTAAAGCCATTCTCAGTTCGGATTGTAGGCTGAAACTCGCCTACATGAAGCTGGAGTTACTAGTAATCGCAGATCAGAATGCTGCGGTGAATGCGTTCCCGGGTCTTGTACACACCGCCCGTCACACCATGGAAGTTGGGGGCGCCCGAAGCCGGTTAGCTAACCTTTTAGGAAGCGGCCGTCGAAGGTGAAACCAATGACTGGGGTGAAGTCGTAACAAGGTAGCCGTATCGGAAGGTGCGGCTGGATCACCTCCTTTCTAAGGAGTAATTGCCTACTGTTTAATTTTGAGAGCTTATTGTTCTCAAAATTAGTACTTTGAGCAACGGGATATGAGCTATATTAGCGAATAGACGTTGGCGACGTACTTTAGTACTTTGAAAACTGCATAACATTTAGTGATGATTAAATAAACCAATTATAAGAGAAGAAAACTCTTTAAAAAATAACACTTTTAAGCAATGGGACATGAGTCATATTGACGAATGGACATTGGCGAAGTCATTTAATAACTGGTCAAGTTATTAAGGGCGCAGGGCGGATGCCTTGGCACTAAGAGCCGATGAAGGACGCGATAAGCTGCGATAAGCTTCGGGGAGTTGCACGTAAACTTTGATCCGAAGATTTCCGAATGAGGAAACTCACTTAGAGTAATGTCTAAGTATCATTAAGTGAATACATAGCTTAGTGAGGGGAACCCGGGGAACTGAAACATCTAAGTACCCGGAGGAAAAGAAAGAAATTCGATTCCGTAAGTAGCGGCGAGCGAACGCGGAATAGCCCAAACCAGTGAAGTTTTCTTCGCTGGGGTTGCGGACACATCATCAACAAAGAGGTATCGTAAACGAAGAGAGTTGGAAAGCTCCGCTATAAAGTGTAATAGCCACGTAGTTGAAACGAGAAGACTTTAGATGTGATCCAGAGTACCACGGGACACGTGAAACCCTGTGGGAAGCAGGAGGGACCATCCTCCAAGGCTAAATACTACTTAGTGACCGATAGCGCATAGTACCGTGAGGGAAAGGTGAAAAGAACCCCGGGAGGGGAGTGAAATAGAACCTGAAACCCTGCGCTTACAAGCTGTGGAAGCACTTTATATGTGTGACCGCGTACTTTTTGTAGAACGGGCCAACGAGTTACGATAGTAAGCTAGGTTAAGTACTTAAGGTATGGAGCCGTAGTGAAAGCGAGTCTTAAATGGGCGTTAAGTTTGCTGTCGTAGACCCGAAACCGAGCGACCTATCCATGAGCAGGATGAAGCGAAAGTAAAATTTCGTGGAGGTCCGAACCCACGAGCGTTGAAAAGCTCGGGGATGACTTGTGGATAGCGGTGAAATTCCAATCGAGCTCGGAGATAGCTGGTTCTCCCCGAAATAGCTTTAGGGCTAGCCTCAAGGTTGAGAAATACGGAGGTAGAGCACTGAATATCCTAGGGGGCATTGCGCTTACCGAAGATTATCAAACTCCGAATGCCGTTATTTTATACTTGGGAGTCAGACTGTGGGTAATAAGATTCATAGTCGAGAGGGCAACAGCCCAGATCGTCAGCTAAGGTCCCTAAATGTAAGTTAAGTGGTAAAGGATGTGGGATTGCATAGACAACCAGGATGTTGGCTTAGAAGCAGCCACTCATTTAAAGAGTGCGTAATAGCTCACTGGTCGAGTGATCCTGCGCCGAAGATTACCGGGGCTAAAACTTACTACCGAAGCTACGATATCATTTATGATAGGTAGGGGAGCTTCCTATGCAGGCTGAAGCATGACCGTAAGGACGTGTGGACAGTATAGGAGTGAGAATGTTGGCATGAGTAGCGAGACGTGGGTGAGAATCCCACGGGCCGTAAACCCAAGGTTTCCAGGGGAAGGTTCGTCCGCCCTGGGTTAGTCGGGACCTAAGCCGAGGCCGAAAGGCGTAGGTGATGGACAACAGGTTGAGATTCCTGTACCACCGATAATCGTTTGAGAGATGGAATGACACAGTAGGATAAGCTAACCACACTGTTGGTTATGTGTGGCTAAGTACTGAGGCAGTCAAGGCAGGCAAATCCGCCATGATAATGCTGGGGTACGATGGGGAGCGAAATTAAGTAGCGAAGTAGCTGATTTCACACTGTCGAGAAAAGTTTCTATCGAGATTAAAGGTGCCCGTACCGCAAACCGACACAGGTGGGTGAGGAGAGTATCCTAAGGCCAGCGAGAGAACTGTTGTTAAGGAACTCGGCAAAATGACCCCGTAACTTAGGGAGAAGGGGTGCCACGTTAGGGTTAACGCCCGAGGTGGCCGCAGAGAATAGGCCCAAGCGACTGTTTACCAAAAACACAGGTTTCTGCTAAGTCGCAAGACGATGTATAGGAGCTGACGCCTGCCCGGTGCTGGAAGGTTAAGGGGATCTGTTAGGATTTATCCGAAGCAGTGAACTTAAGCCCCAGTAAACGGCGGCCGTAACTATAACGGTCCTAAGGTAGCGAAATTCCTTGTCGGGTAAGTTCCGACCCGCACGAAAGGCGTAACGATTTGGGCACTGTCTCAACAACAGACTCGGTGAAATTGTAATCCCGGTGAAGATGCCGGGTACCTGCGACAGGACGGAAAGACCCCATGGAGCTTTACTGTAGCTTGACATTGAATTTTGGTGCTACATGTACAGGATAGGTGGGAGGCTATGAAATCGGGACGCCAGTCTCGGTGGAGCTATCCTTGGGATACCACCCTTGTAGTACTGAGATTCTAACCAGATACCTTGAATCAGGTATTGGGACACTGTCAGGTGGGCAGTTTGACTGGGGCGGTCGCCTCCCAAAGAGTAACGGAGGCGCTCAAAGGTTCTCTCAGCACGGTCGGAAATCGTGCGTAGAGTGTAAAGGCAGAAGAGAGCTTGATTGCAAGACATACAGGTCGAGCAAGGACGAAAGTCGGACTTAGTGATCCGGTGGTTCCGCATGGAAGGGCCATCGCTCAACGGATAAAAGCTACCCTGGGGATAACAGGCTTATCTCCCCCAAGAGTCCACATCGACGGGGAGGTTTGGCACCTCGATGTCGGCTCATCACATCCTGGGGCTGTAGTAGGTCCCAAGGGTTGGGCTGTTCGCCCATTAAAGTGGTACGCGAGCTGGGTTCAGAACGTCGTGAGACAGTTCGGTCCCTATCCGTCGCAGGCGTAGGAAATTTGAGGAGACCTGTCCTTAGTACGAGAGGACCGGGATGGACGTACCTCTGGTGTACCAGTTGTTCTGCCAAGGGCATGGCTGGGTAGCTATGTACGGAATGGATAAGCGCTGAAAGCATCTAAGCGCGAAGCCAACTTCAAGATAAGATTTCCCACCGTAAGGGTAAGATCCCAGGAAGACTACCTGGTTGATAGGTCGGAGGTGTAAGTGCAGCAATGTATGTAGCTTACCGATACTAATAGATCGAGGACTTGACCAAGATTATTTAATCTTACAAATGTTATTCAGTTTTTAGAGTACTAACTCTAAATAAAGATTATGCGGTTATTACAGCAAAGAGGATACACCTGTTCCCATTCCGAACACAGAAGTTAAGCTCTTTAGCGCCGATGGTACTTGGTGGGAAGCTGCCTGGGAGAGTAGGACGTAGCCGCGTAATCTTTTTTATTTTACGTGGATTTAAGTGGTGGTTAGTATTAAGTTACATTTGAAGTCATAAAGCTGAGAAGATGCTTTAAAATGACTTCTGCATTGTAACTTAATACTAACCACTTTTTGTTGTGTAAAATAAAAAAGGATTACGCTTGTACGGTATGAGATAAAGAGATAAGGGAAGGTGCTTTAAATGACCGCTGCGCTACGAACAAAGTATCAACCACTTTTTGTTGTGCAAAATAAAAAAGGATTACGCTTGTATAATACAAAAAAAGAAGTGCTTTTGCACTTCTTTTTTATACTTCTCTTCTTGGAATTTCCATTTCGATAGCTTCTTCTATTTCTTTTAGTGTGTTGTGATCTTTAGGGTCAACGAACATACAAGTATAACCTTCTTCTCCAGCTCTTCCTGTTCTTCCTATTCTGTGAATGTAAGTTTCAGCGTTTTCAGGAATATCATAGTTATATACATGAGATACACCACTTATATCTAAACCTCTTGAGGCAACATCTGTTGCAATTAGATATTGTATATCTGCATTTCTAAATGATTTCATTATTCGTTCTCTATGAGATTGTTTAACATCACTATGAAGTTTAGCACAGTTATATTTTCTTCTGTGTAGAACTTCTTCAAGTTTATCAACTCTAGCTTTAGTTCTACAGAAAATTATTCCCATGAATGGGTTGTCTGAATCAAGTACAGCACATAGCGCGTCTTGTTTTCCTCTATCTGTAGTTTCAACTACATTTTGCTTTATATTAGTTAGAGTTATTTCTTCTTTTTCTATACTAACTACAGAAGGATTATTCATATACTTATATGCTAATTTTTTTACTGCAGAATCCATCGTTGCGGAGAAACATAACATTTGACGGTTTTTAGGAGTTTGTCTAAGTATTGTTTCAACTTCAATTCTGAATCCCATAAATAACATTTGGTCTGCTTCATCTAAAACTATTACTTTTAATTTACTAAGGTCTATAGTTTCTCTCTCAATATGATCTAATAATCTGCCTGGAGTAGCTATAACTAGATGAATGTTCTTTTTTAATTTTTTTAATTGAGCACCTATATCTTTTCCACCATACATTGCTAATAAATTTATATCAGTATTCTCACAAAGTTTTTCTGCTTCTTTTGTTATTTGTATAGCAAGTTCTCTAGTTGGAGAAACGATTAAAGCTTGTACATGTCCAAGTTTAGGTGAAATATTTTCTAGTATAGGAAGTAAAAATGCTAAAGTTTTACCAGTACCTGTTTGAGCTTCAGCGATTACATCATTACCAGATTTTATAAGTCCAACACTTTCCTCTTGGATAGGAGTAGGGCTAGTTATTCCCATTATTTTTAATTTTTCTATCGTATTATCATTAATTCCTAATTCTTTAAAATTCATATTATTTACCTCTCAAAATATTGCTAATTTAATTTAAGACAACCTATTAATAATATCATAATAAGGTTATTAATTCTAACTATATTATAAATTATGGTCATAAAATTATGAATATATATGTAAAAATTTATTATTTGATAAAAAATGCAAATAAAAAAGTTCTAGAAATAAGAACTTTTTTAATAAAATGTTTTTTAATTGAAAACTTTTTTCTAAAGACTTAAAAAATATTTAAAAAAATCAGAAAAAATATTAATATTATTTTAATACAAATTAATCAATATTGCTTATTATACACTCAAATAGCAATAAGACTTCAGAGAAGAATGTATTAGGTGGATTTTTTAAGTTAGGAAACTTCTGAAAGCCTTTTAAAATTACAGGGAAATCAGAAAGTTTAGCAAGCGTAGAGTTTTCATTTCCAACGAAACTAATGATTTGAACATTATTATCTTTCGCAGTTTGAACTACCTCTAATATGCTAGAACTTTCGCCTGAATTTGATATAGCTATAAGTAAGACATCTTTAGCATTAGACTTATCTAAAAGTTGTAAATGAGTATTAGCTATGCATTTAAATCCATTTATAACAAAACGCTCGCTCATATAATTTGCAATCATTTGAGAGTATCCTACACCTAGCAACATTATTAATTTGTTTTTAGATTCTTTTAGTATTTTAGATAAAGGAACTAAGTTTAAATTTAGTTGGTTATAAGCATTTGAAAAGATATCTACATTAGTATCTGTTTCATTAGATTTATTAGAATAAGATAAATTATAAATCATGTCTGAATAACCTTCAAAACCTAACTTTTTACAAAGTTTATATATAATAGTCGTTGAAGTAAAGTTGTCCTTAGCAACTTTTCGTATACCTATTTTTTTCAAATTATCAATATTATCGTATAGATATTTTAAAATATTTTGTTCGATTTTGGATAGTTGATACTTATCACGAAGATATTCAAAATTCATATTTAACCACCTCAAAGGCTATTATATATGAATTTAAAAAAAATATAAATAAAAATATATGGAGGTAGACATCATGGTTGAAAAATTTATAAAAGACCCATGGGCAAGAATAAAAACTCGTAATGGTTTAAATGGAGATGAAGTTATATCATCACTTCAAAAGTCTATAAGAAGAGGATTAGAGGAGCAAGCTTGCGAGTTTGCATATGAAATGTACATAACATCACCTCAGATGGAAGAGAAACTATGGAGAAGGTTATTAACTATAACTGTAGAGGATATAGGTATGGGAGACCCAATGGCATGCATTATAGTAAATAATTTATATGAAATGAGAAAACAATTTTCTTATGCAGATGGAGATAGACCTATATACTTCATACATGCAATAAGATATTTATGTAAATGTCAAAAAGATCGTTCAAGTGATTTACTAAAAAATATAGTTATAAAGGGATTTGCAATGGGAAAAGTACCAGAAATACCAGATTATGCACTTGATAAGCATACTGTCAGAGGTGCAGAAATGGGAAGAGACTCATTCCACTTTTTAAATGAGGCGAGCAAAGTTATACCTCAAATGGAGGTAGATAATGATTATAAAGAGAGATATGGAAAAATTTTAGAAGTATACAAACCAGAAGATGCAGTAGAAAGTGCATTCCAATATAATCCTTGGCAAGAATAAAGGGTAGAATTTATAAAAAGGGAGACTGTTTAAATGGGACAAAGTAAGCTTTTAGATAAATTAGATAAAGTATTATCTCCTATTGGAGCTAAAATTGGGAGTCAAAGACATTTAAATGCTATTTCAACAGGTATGATGATGACCCTACCACTAATTGTAGTTGGATCGTTATTTTTAATAATCGCAAATCCTCCTATAAATCCAGAGCTAGTGGATCCTAATAATAGTAATGTTTTTATACAGTTCTTATTATCATGGAAAGAATTTGCGGTTGAAAATTATTCAACTATAACAGCTCCATTTGATATGACTATGGGACTTCTTGGATTGATGTCGGCGTTTGCAATAGCGTATACACTAGCTAGCAATTATAAAATGAATGCAGCTATGTCTGGACTTATATCCACATCACTATTCTTTATGATTTGTGCACCTAGCAATGAAGGCAATATACCAATGTCATTTTTAGGGGCAGATGGACTATTTGTAGCTATTATAATAGGAATTGCATCAGTTGAAATAAGTAGGTTAGTAGATAAAATGAATTGGAAGTTTAACTTGCCTAGTTCAGTTCCTTCTGCTGTTTCATCTTTTATAAACACATTAATACCTCTTTTATTAAACATAGTTGTGTTATATGGGTTAAATGTAATTATAATAGCAAATACAGGAATGAGCTTACCTCAGTCTATAATGAGTATACTTACTCCAGCTCTTAGTGTAGCTGATAATATATGGGGATACTTAATGCTTATTACATTTGGAAATCTTTTATGGTTATTCGGAGTAAATGGTACATCTATAATATTTCCAATAGCATTTGCATTAGGGCTTAGTAATACAGGTCTAAATTCAGATTTAGTTGCAGCTGGACAAGATCCTAATGTTTTAATGAATTTACAAATGTTTAGAATTGCAATTTTAGGTGGAGCAGGAAATACATTGGGGTTAGCTATTTTAATGGCTAAAAGTAAATCCACACACTTAAAATCATTAGGAAGGTTATCTATTGTGCCTGGTATATGTGGAATAAATGAACCTATAATATTTGGAGGACCTATAGTTTTTAATCCTATGCTTGCTATACCATTTATAATAACTCCTATTATATCGGTATCACTTACTTATTTTGCACAAAAGATAGGATTTATAACTTGTGGGTATATAGTAGATCCATCATTTACACCATTCTTTGCACAAGCATACTTATCATCTATGGATATTAGAAATGTTATATTTGTATGTGCATTAGTATTAATAAGTATAGTTACATATTATCCGTTCTTTAAAGTATATGAAGGAAATATGATAAAGAAAGAATTAGAAGAAACTAATGAAGATGAAGATTTTAGTTTTGATGAAATAGATTTTGCATAAAAATAAAAAGAGAAGCATTATGCTTCTCTTTTTATTTTATATAAAACGAATAAATGCTAATACAATAAGCATTAATCCAGAAAGCCAAGAAAGATTTAAATCAACTTTCTCTATAAATTTTTTACCTATATGAACACCTACAAAAAGACAGAAAGTTCCTATAACAAAAGATAGTATAATGACTTGTAAATGATTTATTGATACTAAACTACTACCAAATCCAACGGCTAAACTATCCAATGAAAGGGCAACTGCTAAATATACAGCTTCTTTAAGTGTAAGAGTTTTTGACTTATCGTAATCGGCTTTCGTTTCGTTAGCATAAATCTCTAAAACAAATTTAAAGTCAAAAACTTTAAAAGTCAAAGGTGCGCCTGTGCTAGAAAACTTTCTAACATATGTTTTGAAAAAAGATTCAAATAATCTAAAAAAACCAAGTGATAGTAATAATGCAAAACTTAAAACACTTGCGGTATTTGGAGATAAAAAATCTTTTAAAATTCCACCGAGAGCTAAAGATATGGCAAGAAATAAAGAACAAACTAAGTTTATTACTAAATTAGAATAAAAAGGGATTTTTATTCTATCGGTCCCATAAGCTATACTAGCTACAAAAGTATCTATACATAAAGAAGAAACTAAAATTAACGACTCTATCAACTGAATTCACCCCTAATATATAAAATGATTAATACTATATTATTAAATTAGGGACAAATTAGTGCACAAATATTAAAGGCACCTATTAGAGGTGCCCTTAATTAATATTCATAATTGCTATTAAAATATCTTTTTATAAATGTTTCACAAGTATTATTTAAAGAGTTGATCTGAACATCTGAAGACTTACAAGCGCCATTAAAGTTGTATGTACAATTAGAAGCACTACAAATTATATTTTTAGAAGAAGTTTCACTGTCACATACGGAACTTGTCATTTTAGAAGAATTATCTGCTTCAACAAATGTTTTACAGTAAGTCTCAGGTGTAATGTCAGCATCAAACCCTTCTATATGAATTACAGACGCAGAGCATACTCCGCTATTATTAAAAGTGCAGTTTGTAGATAAACACTTAATCAAAAAAACACCTCCCACTACAATATAAATATATTATTGAGTCAAGCTGGAAAAAATATACTGAAAATTTAAATAGAAATTAAAAAAATATATTGCAAATAGTTCTTAAATGATTTAGAATAGTAAGTCCTAAGATAAATAGATTAAACATTTAGTAGATATTTTGATTAAACTAGCTCATTTGGAGTTAGTTTTTTTTTATTGATTTTAGAAAATACACTAGAAAAATATAAAAATTTATGATATTATTTTACTTTAAATTGGGTTATAGTTATATATGATATGAAATGGATACGTGAAAACTTAAGACTATAATCTATTTATATTATTTTTTTATTTATTTAATTTAATTTTAATTTATTTTTTGAAAAATATCTACTAAATTTACAATTTATCTAGGAGGAAGAACAATGAAAATAGGATTTGATCACAAAAAGTATTTAGAAGAGCAGTCTAAATATATCTTAGAGAGAGTTAATAACTATGATAAGTTATACTTAGAATTCGGTGGGAAGTTAATGTTTGATCTTCACGCTAAAAGAGTTTTACCAGGATTTGATGAAAATGCAAAAATAAAAGTATTACAAAACTTAAAAGACAAATTAGAAGTTGTGATATGTGTTTATGCAGGTGACATAGAAAGAAATAAAATAAGAGGAGACTTTGGTATCACTTATGATATGGAAGTTTTAAGATTAATAGATGATTTAAGAGCATATGAACTAGATGTTAACAGTGTTGTTATAACAAGATTTGAAGGACAACCTGCAACAACAGTTTTTATAAATAAATTAGAGCGTAGAGGTATAAAAGTATATAAACATGCTCCAACAAAAGGATACCCAAGTGATGTAGATACTATAGTTAGTGATGAAGGATATGGAGCTAACCCATATATAGAAACAACTAAACCTATAGTAGTAGTAACAGCACCAGGTCCAAATAGCGGAAAATTAGGAACTTGTTTAAGTCAGTTATACCATGAAAATAAAAGAGGAAATGAAGTTGGATATTCTAAATTTGAAACATTCCCAGTTTGGAATGTACCATTAAAGCATCCTTTAAATATAGCATATGAAGCTGCAACAGTAGATTTAAAAGATGTTAACATGATAGATTCATTCCACCTTGAAAAATATGGACAAATGTCAGTTAACTACAACAGAGATTTAGAATTATTCCCTGTTTTAAAGAAAATAATAGAGAAAATAACAGGAAAAGAATCTGTTTACCAATCTCCAACAGATATGGGTGTTAACAGAGTAGGATATGGAATAGTTGATGATGAAGTAGTTCAAGAAGCTTCAAGACAAGAGATAATAAGAAGATACTTCAAAACAGCTTGTGAATATAAAAAAGGACAAGTTGATAAAGGTGCTTACGATAGAATTAAACTTATAATGGAAGAATTAAACTTAAAGCCAGAAGATAGAAAAGTTGTAATACCAGCTAGAGAATATAGTGCTAAATTAAAGGAAGTTTCAAATACTCCTAACGATATATGTCCGGTAGTTGCATTAGAACTTAATGATGGAACTATACTTACAGGAAAAGCTTCAGAAACTATGAATGCAACAGCTGCAGCAGTTTTAAATGCTATAAAACATTTTGCAAATATAAATGATGATATGCATTTAATATCACCTGTAGTTTTAGAGCCAATCATAAACTTAAAAGCAAATACTTTAGGTAATAGAAATGTTGCTTTAAGTTGTGAAGAAATTTTAACAGCATTAAGTATATGTGCAGTTACAAATCCAACAGCTCAAGCAGCTATGGAAAAATTAAGTATGTTAAAAGGTGCTCAAGCACATTCAACTACTATGTTAAGTTTAAATGATGAACAAACATTTAGAAAATTAGGAGTAGATACAACTTCTGATCCAGAATATCCATCAGCTAACTTATATCAAAATTAATTACAGATATATAACCGTATTGTAAAATTACAATACGGTTTTTTATGCGTAAGGAGGTGCTTTAGTGGATAGTGAAAGAAAAATAATTCATATAGATATGGATGCATTTTATGCATCTGTAGAGCAAAGAGATAATCCTAAGTTAAAGGGAAGGCCTGTTATAGTAGGAGGAAGTCCGGAAGGAAGAGGAGTAGTTGCTACATGCTCATATGAAGCAAGAATATTTGGAATACACTCAGCTATGCCATCTAGTGTAGCTTATGTACGTTGTCCTCATGCAGTTTTTGTGCCTCCAAGATTTGAAGTATATCAAAAAATATCGTATCAAATAAGAGAAATATTTAAAAGATATACAGATATAATAGAGCCTTTATCTTTAGATGAGGCATACTTAGATGTAACTATAAATAAAAAAGAAATAAAATATGCTACTACAATTGCAAAACAAATAAAAGAAGATATAAAAAATGAAATAGGAATAACAGCTTCTGCAGGAGTATCCTATAATAAGTTTTTAGCTAAAATTGCATCGGATTATAAAAAACCCAATGGGCTTACAGTTATAACTCCAGATAAAGCTCAGGAATTTATAGATGATTTACCTATTAATAAATTTTTTGGAATAGGAAAGGTAACATCAAAAACATTAAAAATGATGGGCATAAAAAAAGGTCATGATTTAAGAAATATGAACTTACTTCAATTAGAACAGATATTTAAGAAAAAAGGATATGATATGTACAATTTTGCGAGAGGAATAGATAACAGACCAGTTCAAACAACTAGAGAAAGGAAATCTGTAGGAGCAGAAAGCACTTTTATTTCCAACGTATATTTTGATTCGGATGAATTAAATGAACATATAAAAGATGTTGTACAAGACGTCTGTAAGAGACTCGATTATATCAATAAATGTGGAAAAACTATAACAGTTAAAATAAAATATGAAGATTTCAAGCAAATTACAAAAAGAAGAACATTAGAATCTCCAATATATACATATGACGATATATTCAAAAATACAAATATTTTAATAGAAAAAGTAAAAAATAAAGATAAACAAATTAGATTAATAGGAGTAACTATGTCTAATTTAGTAGAATGCAAAAAAGAGGAATATGAAAATATATCATTGTTTGATAAACTATAAAATAGGTATAAATATATTTGTTAAATATTACTATATACCATGTTTGTTAACAAGCTTAAATATTTTAAAGTTTAATATTTAAGTTTATTAATGAATATGGTATTATATAAAATAATAAATTTAAAATGGAGGTCGATTATGGGGAAACAAGCGACAGATTTAGGTAAAGGTAGTGTTGGAAAATTATTATTTCAATTAGCTTTACCCGCTATAATAGCTCAGCTAGTTAATGTTTTATACAATATAGTTGATAGAATTTTCATAGGAAGAATGCCTAATGGCGAGTTAGCAATGGCTGGTGTTGGAGTAGCATTTCCAATAATAATGATTGTTTCAGCATTTAGTGCATTAGTAGGTATGGGGGGTGCTCCATTAGCTGCTATAAAAATGGGGGAAAAAGATAATGATGGAGCAGAAAAGATAATGACTAATAGTTTTTCTGCACTAGTAATAATAGCAATTATATTAACTGTATCTCTTTTAATTTTTAAAGAAAACATACTTTGGGCTTTTGGAGCAAGTAAAGATACAATAGGATATGCAAATGATTATATTGGTATATATCTTATAGGAACTATATTTGTTCAAATTGGTTTAGGTCTGAATCCTTTTATAAATACTCAAGGTTTTGCAAAGACAGGTATGATAACAGTATTAATTGGAGCAATAATAAATATAGTATTGGATCCAATTTTAATATTTGGATTTAATATGGGAGTTAAAGGGGCGGCTTTAGCGACAATAAGTGCACAGTTTGTCTCTGCAGTATGGGTTTTATTATTCTTAGTTGGAAAGAAAAGTGTTCTTAAAATTAGAAAGCAATATATTATTCCAAGTTTAAAAGTTATCGGACCTATTTTACTTTTAGGTATATCACCATTTATAATGCAAGCAACTGAAAGTTTAGTAATTATATCTATGAATAACAATCTTGCTAAATATGGTGGAGACTTAGCTATAGGTGCAATGACTATAATGAGTAGTGTTATGCAAATAATATTATTGCCTATGATGGGACTGACTCAAGGGGCACAACCGATAATAAGTTTTAACTATGGAGCGGATAAGTTAGATAGAGTTAGAAAAACATTTAGACTATTACTAGTAAGTTGTTTAGTTTACACAACTTTAATGTGGGGAGCTATAATGATGTTCCCACAAGTATTTGTATCTATATTTAATAGTAATCCTCAACTTGTAGAAATAACTGTATGGAGTATGAGAATTTACTTTGCGGGAATACTACTATTTGGAGCACAAATTGCTTGTCAGCAAACATTCCTTGCTTTAGGCCAAGCAAAAATATCTATGATATTAGCTTTACTTAGAAAGATAATATTATTGATACCATTAATATTTATATTACCAGTATTTTTTGAAAACAAATTACAAGGTGTATTAACAGCAGAGCCAGTTGCAGATATAACTGCAGCAATTGTAACGATAATATGCTTTAGTGTATTTTATAAAAAAACTTTATCTATAGATCATTCAATGCAACCAACAGTAGAAATTGCGAAAACTAAAGATGAGTAATTTAAAAAGCTATGGTAAATAAATTTACCATAGCTTTAAATTTATATAAAATTATTATATACATATAACTAAAGGGTATATAATAAAAAGAGAAAGTTAAAACATAGGAGGATTAAATATGAATGCAATTATAGATTTACACTGCCATACTATTGCAAGTGGACATGCATATAGCACACTTAAAGAGAATATAGACGAAGCAAAATTAAAAGGGCTAAAGTATGTAGGTGTATCAGACCATGCTCCTAATATGCCTGGAAGTACACATCCTTTTTATTTTGGTAATTTAGGTGTTATAAAAGAAGAAATAAATGGAGTTAAAGTATTAAAAGGAATAGAAGCTAACATAATGGATTTTGATGGTAATGTAGATATTCCAAAGGATGTAATTGGAAAATTAGACTATGTTATTGCTAGTTTCCATCCACCATGCATAAATCCCGGAAACATAAATGAAAATACAAAAGCAATATTAAATGTAATGGAAAATGAAGAAGTGAAAATAATAGGGCATTTAGATGATAGTAGATATCCTGTTGATTATGAAAAAGTTGTACTAAAAGCTAAGGAAACTAAGACTTTACTAGAGATAAACAACTCTTCATTAAAACCTAATAGCTTTAGAGTTGGAGCGATAGATAATGCAAAAACTTTATTAAATATGTGCAAAAAACATGATGTTAAAGTGCTCTTAGGTAGTGATGCGCATATATACTATCAAGTGGGTAGTTTTGAAAATTGTACAAAAATACTAGAAGAAGTAAATTTCCCGGGAAATTTAGTGGTGAATTTTAACGAAGAATATATAAAAGAATATTTTTTTGGAAAGTAAAAAGAATTAATAATATCAAATAATATATCGTTAGTGATATAATAGTATATGATTAAATACAAAAATTATATAAACGTTTACATAGGAAGGGATGAAGTTTAATGGAGAACAATCAAACTATGCAAGAACTTTTAGAGCAACAAGAAAAAGAAATGAGCAGTATAAAAATAGGTCAAACAGTAAGCGGAAAAATAACTAAAGTATTATATGATGAATTACATTTAGAATTAAATTATGGATTTGAAGGAATTATATCTATATCTGAACTTATATTAGCTAAAGATGAAACAATAGAAGATAAGTATAGTGTTGGACAAGAAATAAGTGGAGAAATAACTAAGATAAATCGTAAAGATGGAACAATGTATTTATCAGCTAAAAAGGCTGTTATTGAAGCTACTAGAAAAGAGCTAAAAGAAGCTTTAGATAACCATACTATATTAACTGTTCATGTAGAAAGAAGCATTGAAAAAGGGTTATTTGCAAGTTACAAAACAGAAACTGTATTTATACCATTATCTCAAATAGATGTTACATTTGTAAACAACACAGCTGCATATGTAGGTCGTGATTTAGAAGTTTACATGATAGAAATGGATTTAAGAAGAAACAGAATAGTTGCATCTCATAGAGAAGTTGCTCATGAAAGAGTAGAAGCTGAAAAAGCAGCTAAGAGAGCACAAATGAAAGCTGATAGAGAAGCTGAAAGAGCTAGAGTTAAACAAGCTAAAGACGATTTATTTAACTCTCTTGAAGTAGGACAAAAAAGAACTGGTAAAGTAAGTAAAATAATGAACTATGGGGCATTCATAGATTTAGGTGGAATAGAAGGATTAGCACATATAAATGAATTAGCTTGGCATAGAGTAGAGTCAGTTGAAGATGTAGTAAAAGAAGGTCAAGAGGTAGATGTATATGTTATAAAAATAGACAAAGAAAATAAAAAAGTAGGACTAGCTATAAAAGACATAAACAATGATCCATGGAATTCTGTAAAAGAAGAAATGCAAGTTGGAGATATTGTTAATGTTAAAGTTTTAAAACTTATAGAAAGAGGAGCTTTTGTAGAAGTTAAACTTGGGGTAGAAGCATTCTTACCAATATCTCAATTAAGCGAAGATAGAGTTATGAAAGTATCTAATGTTGTTAATGTTGGAGACATAATAGATGTTATGATAATAGATATAAAAAATAAAGATAAGAGAATGGTTGTATCATTAAAAGAGGCTACAAAAGAACCTGAAGAAGATTACTCTGAATTTTTAGAAGTAGAAGAGTCATTAGGATCATTAGGAGATTTATTTAAAGATAAATTCAAAGATCTAAAATAGAATAGACGAGAAAAAATAGTATCTAGTATTAACTAGATACTATTTTTATTGTCATATTATAAAAGTATGTATAAAAATATAAGTATTAACTTTTTATTGAATATAAAAAAATACTATGATATACTCAACTTGTAAAAATGAATAGAAGGCTAGGGGAGCTATGATTGGATAGTTGAGAAGTAAAGCCAGAACTTTCAGACCCTAAAAACCTGATCAAGGTAATTCTTGCGTAGGGAAGCTTAATATAGTTAATAAGCATTATTTTTGATGTATATGAAAGCGTTCTCTGTAAAGAGGACGCTTTTTTTCGTAACGGACAAAGACGTTAAATCAAATAAAATTTTACACTTAAGGAGGAATATATGAAGGTAAATGGGAAAGAGATTTATTTAAAACCTGGTACTACGATTTTAAACTTACTAGAGGAATTAAAACTTAAAGTTGATAATGTTGTTGTAGAAGTTAATCTGGATATCATTGAAAATCATCAATATAGCTCATATATATTAAAGTCAGATGATATCGTAGAAGTTATAAGGTTTGTGGGAGGAGGTTAAAGTGAAATTATTTATAAATGAAGATTTAAAAATTTTAAATAAGAATGAAGTAAGTATTAATTTTATAAAAGATAGATTTAAAAAGAATGCAGATGTTGTTATTTTGAATGGATATCCTATTTCAGAAAATAAACTTTTGAAAGATGGAGATAGAGTTACATTAATAAAAAAAGGTGAAATTCCTACATTTGAGGAGTTAGAAAGTTTAATGGTGTCAAGGCATACTCCAAATATACATTCTAGTTTGAAAAAAGGTAAAATTGTTGTGTTGGGACTTGGAGGACTTGGTTCAAATATCGCTATATCACTTGCAAGAATAGGCGTTGGGCATCTAATATTAGCAGACTTTGATGTGGTTGAACCATCTAACTTAAATAGACAACAATACTTTATAAGTGATATAGGTAAGTATAAAACCGATGCAATTAAGAATCATATAAAAAATATAAATCCATTTATAAAAATAGATACTGTAAATAAAATTATAGATTCATCAAATATAAATGAATTTGAGGATGTAGATATTATAATGGAGGCATTTGATAATCCTAGATATAAAGCAGAAATCGCAAGTTTTATATTGAAAAACATGAAAGATAAATATCTTATTTCATCATCAGGGATGGCAGGTTTTTATGATTCCAACATAATAAAAACCAGAATGATAAAAGAGAGGTTTTTTATATGTGGAGATGGAGTTAATGAAGCAAAAGAAGGAGATGGCCTTATGGCACCTAGAGTATCCATATGTGCAAATCACATGGCCAACTTAGCAACAAAGATTTTAATAGAACACATAAAATAGAAGGGGGACAAAATGGATAAATTAGTATTAGGGGGACATGAATTTAACAGTAGACTGTTAATAGGAACAGGAAAGTATGGATCAAATGAAATTTTGCCAAAAGTTATAAAATCAAGTGAAAGTGAGCTTATAACAGTAGCTTTAAGAAGAGTTGATCTAGATAATGAAGATGAAAATATTATGAGTCATATTCCTAAAAATATGACTATACTACCAAATACATCAGGTGCAACAAATCATGTTGAAGCAGTTAGAATAGCTAGAATAGCTAGAAAAATGGGATGTGGAAATTTTATAAAAATAGAAGTAATAAGTGATTCTAAGTACCTATTACCAGATAACGAAGAAACTATAAAAGCTACTAAAATTTTAGCTGATGAAGGGTTTATAGTATTACCTTATATGACTCCAGATTTATATGCAGGAAAAAAACTTGTAGAAGCTGGAGCAGCAGCAGTTATGCCATTAGGAGCACCAATTGGATCCAATAGAGGCCTAAAGATGAAAGAAATGATAAAAATTATGATTGATGAAATAGATATACCTATAATTGTTGATGCTGGAATAGGTAAGCCTTCACAAGCCATGGAAGCTATGGAAATGGGAGCAGCAGCAATATTAGTAAATACTGCAATATCTAGTGCTCAAGATCCAGTAAAAATGGCAAATGCATTTAAATTAGCTGTAGAAGGTGGAAGAGAAGCGTATCTAGCTAAGGCTGGGAGAGTAACAAATTATGCAAATGCATCATCACCTTTAACAGGATTTTTAAGTGAGGTAGGTGTTTAATATTGAGTTTTTATAAATTTATAGATTCATATAAAAGTTTTGATGTAGATTCTTATTTGAAAAATGTAAAAGATGAAGATGTTTTAAGAAGTATAGAAAAGGATAGTTTAGATGAGTATGACTTATTAAACTTGTTATCAAAAACTGCAACTAAGTATCTTGAATTAATGGCTCAAAAGGCAAATGAAATAACAAATAGATATTTTGGAAAAACTATACTTTTATATACACCTATGTATATTTCAAATTTCTGTGTAAACAAATGTGTATACTGTGGTTACAATATAGAGTCTGATATAAAGAGAAAAAAATTAAATGTAGATGAGATATACAATGAAGGGTTAGCTATATCTAAAGATGGATTTAAACATTTACTACTTTTAACAGGAGAAAGTAAAATTCACTCAGACGTAAAATACATAGGAGATGCTGTTTCAGTTTTAAATGATATATTCCCATCTATAACAATAGAGGTTTATCCAATGGATGAAGATGAATATAGATATTTGTATGAAAAAGGGGTTGAAGGGGTAACTATATATCAAGAAACATACAATGAAAAAATATATAAAAATGTTCACTTAAAAGGACCTAAATCTAATTATAAATACAGATTGGATGCTCCAGAGAGAGCTGCAAAATCTGGAATGAGAAGTATATCTATAGGTGCTTTATTAGGTCTTAATGATTTTAGAGAAGAAACATTTTTTACCTTGATGCATGGAAGGTATATAAGAAGCAAATATCCTCAAGTTGATGTATCATACTCAGTACCGAGAATAAGACCTTTTAAAGGGTGTTATGAAAATCTTATAGAAGTTAGTGATAAGGATTTGGTACAAGTTATGATAGTCATGAGGTTGTTTGATAATCAAGGTGGAATAAATTTATCTACCAGAGAAAGCTTGGCCCTAAGAAAAAATTTAATTCCTCTTGGAGTTACAAAATTAAGTGCGGGAGTATCTACTAATGTAGGAGGACATTCATCAGATGGAGAAGGAACAGAACAATTCAAAATAAGTGATGAAAGTAGCGTATTACAAATAAAAAAAATGCTTAATGATATAGGGTACCAACAAATATTTAAAGATTGGGAAAGATTTCAATGTACCTTATAACTAACAGATATTTATGCAGTTATAACAGATATTTAGAAGTATTAGAGGAAGCATCATTTAGTGGTGTTGAAAATATTATATTAAGAGAAAAAGATTTAAAAAATGATGAGTTAAAAAACCTGTATTTTAAAATTAGAGAACGTGTAAATAAAGAAACTAAAATTATAATAAATGGTAATTATGAAGTTTTCAACTCAGTAGATGCTGATGGAATACACATGCCATTTGATATGTTTAAAAATTTAAAAGATAAACTTGAATATAAAGAAAAGATTATTGGAGTATCTACGCATAATATAGAAGAGATTATTGAGGTGAAAAAATATTTAGTTTCTTATTTAATATTTTCACATATATATGAAACTAAGTGTAAATTTGATTTAAAGCCAAAAGGAATAAGTTTATTAAAAAAAGCTCAAAGTGAATTAAATGGATGTGATATAAAGTTAATAGCACTAGGAGGAATTCTACCAAATAATGCGAAAGAAACTTTAAATTACTGTGATGATATCGCAGTTATGTCTAGTATTATGGAATCAGATAATGTAAAAGATACAATTAAAAGTTTTTTATAAATATAGGCTATCCTAAAACCATTGAATAAATGGGTATAGGATAGTCTTTTTACGTTTGAAATTTACATGTAATAGATAGAATAAAAGCACATTATGAACTAATTTTGAATACTATTAATGAAGAGTTAATATAAATATTTTTAAATTTGTTTTTTAGGGGGAAAATAAATGTATAGAAAAGAAGTCAATTATAGACCTATGTTTGATGGAGTGGATTTAACCATAAAACTAGGAGATGGAGCATATGCAACACCTATATGCTTTGACAATGGAGCGACAACACCTCCTTTTAAATGCGTAGACAGAGAAATTTTTAAACATATGCAAATGTATGGATCTATAGGTAGAGGTAAGGGGCCAAAATCAGAGTATTCAAATAGAGTTTATGAAAAATGTAGAGATTATGTTAAGGAATATTTTAACTTAAAAGATGATGATCGATATACTGTAATATTTACTAAAAATACAACTGAAGGAATAAATTTATTAGCAAATGCATTGATAAACAGCAAGTATGATAAAGTTATTACTACAAGAATGGAGCATCACGCTAATGATCTCCCATGGAGATACTATGCAAATGTTATTCATATAGATGTAGATAATCAAGGAAAATTAAAAGTAGATGATATAGAAGAACAATTAATTAAAAATAGAGGCGAAGTTAAGTTTGTAAGTGTAACTGGAGCATCTAATGTAACAGGATATGTAAATCCAATACATCATATAGCTAAGTTAGCGCATAAGTATGGTGCTAAAATTATTGTAGATGCAGCTCAATTAGCTCCTCATAGAGAAATTAATATGAAAGGAACTGGAAATGATGACGCTATAGATTTTTTAGCATTATCTGCGCATAAAATGTATGCACCATATGGAACTGGAGTAGTTGTTGGACTTAAAGAGGATTTAGAAGATAAAGAACCGTTTTTAAAAGGTGGTGGAGCTGTAGATTTAGTTTTTGACTATGATATTTACTGGAGCGAATTACCGTCAAGATTTGAAGCTGGAACTCCTAACTATTTAGGCGTTGTAGCTATGTATACAGCTATGAATAAACTAAAAGAAATCGGATTTGATAAAATTCAAGAACATGAAGAATTACTTAAAAATAGACTTATAAAAGGCCTTGAAGATATTGATAGGGTAGTACTTTATGGAGACTCAAATGACAAAGATAGATTAGGCGTTATTACTTTTAATGTAGACGGTATAAATTTTGATTCAGTAGCTGATAGATTATCATATATTAGAGGGATTGCAGTAAGACAAGGAGCGTTTTGTGCACACACTTATGTAAGAAGATTGCTTGGAATAGATGATGCAGAAGCTCAAAAACTATTAAATAGAGATTGTAAAGTAGCTGGTATGGTTAGAGCTAGTTTAGGACTTTACAACACAACTGAAGAAGTAGATGAATTTTTAAATACTATGGAATTTATGATAAATAGATGCAGACACTTTGAAAATAATATATTTTAATTTATGTGAATAATATAAATCTTTGGTAGAAAACTAAGGATGAGGTGATAATTATGGATAAACATGATGAACTTATAAAAGAGCTAAATAAGTTTTTAAGAGGCGTTCATATGGGAGCAGACACATTTAGAGTTTATCAAGATAAAGCTGAAAATAAAGAATTAAGAAGTGAACTTACAAAAAGTATGGTAATATTTAGAGAACAGGACGAAAAAGTAAGTTCATATATAAAACAACTTGGTGGAGAGCCAACTACTTCATTAGGTGTAGCTGGAGAAATGGCAAGTATGTTTGAAAAATTAAAGGATATGTTTATAGATAATGACAAAGAATTAATTAAACATACTATAAATGCTATTGATATGGGAATCGAGGGTGGAAACAATTTATTACATTCATATAAAGATGAACACTTAGATAAAAGCATATTCCAGCATTTAAATGAAATGGTTAGTCAATATAAGGTTATGAAAAATAAATTTGAAATAATGTACAAATCACTTTAATAAAAAGCTTGATTATATTTTATATAATCAAGCTTTTGTTATGTAAAAGAAAAAATAATATAGCAAAAAAATAGATTAATAGATATTATTATTATGTATAGCTAAATGTCAGAAAATTCTTTAAGAAAAGAGGTGCAAATATGAAAGAAAGGGTAGATTTAACAGAAGGTAGAATTACAGAAAAACTAATAAAGTTGGCACTTCCTATAATGGGTACGTCTTTTATACAAATGGCGTACAATATGATAGATATGATCTGGGTAGGAAAGGCTGGAAGCAGTGCTGTTGCAGCTGTAGGTACAGCAGGTTTTTTCCCATGGCTAGGAATGGCTCTTATAGCTATATCTAGGGTGGGAGGAGAAGTTCAAGTAGCTCAGAGTATGGGTAAAAATGATATTGAAAGCACTAAGTCGTATATAAAAGCAGCTATAGAAGTTAATATAATATTAGCTGGTTTATACACTTTAATACTACTGGTGTTTAAGGATGGACTAATAGGATTTTTTAATCTTGGAGATGCAGATGTTATAAGGATGTCTAAGGAGTATCTTGTTATAGTAGCTATAGGAATGATATTTTATTTTATAAATCCAATATTTACTGCTATATTTAATGGAATGGGTAATAGTAAGACTCCGTTTAAAATAAACACAATAGGACTTATAACTAACATCATATTAGATCCATTACTTATAATAGGATTTGGACCAATACCTAAATTAGGAGTAGCAGGAGCTGCTATAGCTACAGTTTTCTCTCAAGCTGTAGTAACAATGTGTTTTATAGTCATGATTATAAAGAGAAATGACCAATACTTTAAAATTACGTTTTTTAAAAATATAAATTTAAAATATTATAAGGAATTGGGTAAGCTAGGTATGCCAGTGGCAATACAAAGTGGTATGTTTACCATATTTTCAATGCTACTTGGAGTAATTGTAGCATCATGGGGACCAGTAGCTATTGCAGCTCAAAAGGTTGGGGCTCAGATAGAAGCTATTTCTTGGATGACTGCAGATGGGATAGCTGTGGCGTTTAGTAGCTTTTCGGGTCAAAACTATGGAGCCAACAAATATGACCGAATAAATAAAGGGTTCAAGATAACTCTCATAATTGCTAGTTTGTTAGGTATATTAAATACATTAATTTTAATATTTGGAGGAAAATCCATATTTACTATATTTATAAATGAAACTGAAACTATAGCTGAAGGAACAAAATATTTAAAAATATTAGGTTATTCTCAGTTATTTATGTGTGTAGAGATAATAACATCAGGAGCATTTAAGGGTATAGGAAGAACGTATATACCATCTATTGTAGTAACTGTATTAACTGGGGCAAGGGTTCCTATAGCATATTTTTTATCAAGTCCAGAAATTTTAGGTTTAAGTGGAGTTTGGTGGAGCATAACCATAACTAGTATAATAAAAGGAATGCTTATGCTAAGTATATATGTATATCTATTAAAAGCTAATAAACTATATAGAGAAAATAGACATGATATAAAAACTAAAACAATATTAAGGTGATAAAGTTAAAAGTGCTAGTTAATATAATTAGCACTTTTTGTAAACTATATTAAATTGTAGAAAATCAATTTAACATAATTTTTTATGGAAATAAAAAATCATACAAATACTAGCTAAGTTAATGGTATAATAGAAACTTAGGAAGAAAATTTGATTCGAGTTAATAAAAGTAGTTAATAATAAATATAAATGACATATAAGTAGGTGATTAAATGACAAATAAATTTTTACCAATATGCAAACAAGATATGGTAGATAGAGGATGGGAACAAGTAGACTTCGTATTAGTAACAGGAGATGCTTACGTAGACCATCATAGTTTTGGTACAGCTATAATATCTAGAGTTTTAGAAAACGCAGGATTTAAAGTTGGAATAATAGCACAACCAGATTGGAAAACAACAGAAGACTTTATGAAATTAGGAGAGCCTAGACTAGGATTTTTAGTTAACTCTGGAAATATGGACTCTATGGTAAATCATTACTCAGTAAGTAAAAAACATAGAGATAAAGATATGTATTCTCCAGGAGCTAAAATGGGGCTTAGACCGGATAGAGCTGTTATAGTTTATTGTAATAAAATAAGAGAAGCATATAAAGATGCGAAAATAATAATAGGTGGAATTGAAGCTAGTTTAAGAAGATTTGCGCATTATGATTATTGGAGTGATAGAGTAAGAAAATCTATGCTTATAGATAGTCAAGCTGATTTGTTAGTTTACGGTATGAGTGAAAAACAAATCGTAGAAGTTGCAAATGCATTAAATGATGGTTTTGAACCAAAGTATATAAGACATGTAAATGGGACTTGTTATATAGCAGATAGCAAAGATGAAATATATGATGATTATGTAGAGATACCATCATTTAAAGATGTTTCTTCAAGTAAAGAAGAATATGCTAAAGCATTTAAAATTCAGTATGATGAACAAGACCCATATAGAGGTAAGGTTATAATACAAAGACATGGAGATAAATATTTAGTTCAAAACAAACCTGAAAAACCATTAAATAGAGAAGAACTAGATGAGGTTTATGCACTTCCTTATGCTAAGGATTATCACCCTATATATAAAGCTATGGGCGGAATACCAGCAATAGAAGAAGTTAAATTTGGAATCGTAAGTTCTAGAGGATGCTTTGGAAGTTGTTCGTTCTGTGCTATAACATTCCATCAAGGAAGAGCTGTACAAAGTAGAAGCCATGAATCTATATTAGATGAAGCTAAATATATAACTGAACTAGATGATTTTAAAGGATATATACACGATGTTGGGGGACCAACAGCAAACTTTAGAGATGCAGCTTGTAAAAAGCAAATAACTAAAGGTGCTTGTAAAAATAAACAATGTCTACACCCAGAACCATGCAAAAACTTAAAGGTTGATCACACAGATTTCTTAGAACTTTTAAGAAAAGTAAGAAGTTTACCTAAAGTTAAAAAGGTGTTTGTACGTTCAGGAATAAGATATGACTATGTAATGGCAGATAAAAATGATAAGTTCTTTAAAGAACTTGTTGAACATCATGTAAGTGGACAATTAAAAGTTGCACCAGAGCATATAGCTGAAGAAGTTTTAGATCATATGCAAAAGCCAGCAGGTAACACTTATGATAAATTTAGAGATAAATTCTTTAGGTTAAGTGAAAAAGTTGGGAAAAAACAATATATTATACCGTATTTAATGTCTTCGCATCCAGGTTCTACTTTAAATTCAGCAATAGAATTAGCTGAATATTTAAGAGACACTAAATATCAACCAGAACAAGTTCAAGATTTTTATCCAACACCAGGAACTTTATCAACTACAATGTTCTACACAGGTATAGACCCGTTAACTATGAAACCTGTATATGTTCCAAAGTCTAAGCATGAAAAAGCTATGCAAAGAGCATTGCTTCAATATAGAGCTCCAAGAAACTATGAATTAGTTCATGCAGCATTAGTTGAAGCTGGAAGAGAAGATTTAATAGGATTTGGGCCAAGATGTTTAATAAAACCTAGAGGTGAACATCCTAGAAATTATAACAATAACAATAAAAGCAAGAATAAAAACTCTTCATCTAAATCTTCAGGAAGAGGAAATAAAAAAGACGATAGTCGAGGAAAACGCGGAAATAAAGACTCTAGAGAAAACAACTCTAGAAATAATAAAAATGAAAAAAACGAAAGAAACAGTAAAACTAATAAGATAAAAAGAAAGAAAAGATAAACATAAAAAAGCCCATTTTTTAAATGGGCTTTTTATTATAATTTAAATTGATGCAAATTGACATTTTTCGATAAAATATTTATAATAAAAGTTATGACAAAATTTAAAATATAAGGATTTAGCAAGTCTTGTGCTTATTAAAATTTAGAATAATACTTGCTTTAAATATTTATAAATTATCCAAAATAAAATAGAAAAGGAGGAGAGATGTATGGGAAATAAGCTTACTATAAAAACTATAGTTGCTATAGGGATAGGGTCTGCAGTATTTATGATATTAGGACGTTTTGGATCTATACCAACAGGAATTCCAAATACTAATATAGAAACGGCATATGCATTTTTAGCATTAATGGCTCTGATGTATGGTCCACTTGCAGGATTTTTAATAGGTTTTATAGGGCACTGTTTAAAGGATTCTATATTTTATGGTTCACCGTGGTTTAGTTGGGTTATAGCATCAGCTGTAGTTGGTTTAGTAATTGGTCTTATATCTAAAAAAATTAATATAAGTGGCGGAGAGTTTAATAAAAAAGACATAATAATTTTTAATATTACTCAGATAATAGCAAATGCCCTTGCATGGTTTGTAGTGGCTCCAACTCTAGATATATTTATTTATGCAGAACCTGCATCTAAAGTATATTTACAAGGTGTTTTAGGAGGAATAGGCAATATAATTACAGTAGCTGTTTTAGGAACTGCCATAATAAAAAGTTATGCTAAGACTAAGATACCAACGGGAAGTTTAGATAAAGAACTATAAAAGGAGATTCGTATGAAAAAGAAAATAATAGAATTTAAAGATTTTACTTTTAAATATAGAGTTCAAGCTAAACCTACTTTGAAAAATATCAATCTTACAATTTATGAAGGAGAGAAGGTATTAGTAGTAGGTCCGTCTGGTTCTGGAAAAAGTACTTTGGCTCATTGTATAAATGGTCTTACACCTTTTTATTATCAAGGAAATAGTACGGGTAGCTTGAAAATAATGGGGAAAGAAACTAAGGATATGGGGATATTTGAAATATCTAAAACAGTAGGAACTGTACTTCAAGATCCTGACAGCCAATTTATAGGATTAACAGTTGCAGAGGATATAGCATTTAAGTTAGAAAATGACTGTACTTCTCAAAGCAAAATGAAATCTATGGTTCAAAAAGTTTCAAAGTTAGTAGGAATAGACAAGCAACTTGATTCAGCTCCTTATAGCTTATCAGGAGGACAAAAACAGAGAGTTACATTAGCTGGAGTTACAGTAGATGATGTAGATATATTATTATTTGATGAACCTTTAGCTAGTTTAGACCCAGCTACAGGTAAAAGTGCAATAGAACTTATAGATAGAATAAAAATTGAAACAAATAAAACAATTCTTATAATAGAACATAGATTAGAAGATGTTCTTCATTGTGATGTTGATAGAATTATAGTTATGAGTGAAGGTGAAATAGTTGCAGATATGAATGCTGATGAGCTGATATCTTCAGATATTTTAATTAAAAGCGGAATAAGAGAGCCATTATATGTTACAGCTCTTAAATATGCAGGGGTAGATATAAATCCTGATATGAAACCTGGACATATAAATACTATAGATATAAACAAATGTAGCGATTGTTTAAAGAAATGGGATAGTAATAGTAATACACATGAAGAACAAATCAATGAGGATGTATTACTTGAATTAAAAAACGTATCATTTAAATATGAAAAAAACAAGCCTATATTAAAAGATGTTTCATTTAAAATAAATAAAGGTGAGATGGTTAGTATAGTAGGAAAAAATGGGGCAGGAAAATCTACTATATCTAAATTAGTATGTGGCTTTTATAAACCAACAAGTGGACAAATACTTTTAAATAATAGAGATATAATAGATGATTCTATAAAAGAGCGTGCGGAAAAGATAGGTATTGTAATGCAAAATCCTAATCAAATGATTTCTAAAACTATGATCTTTGATGAAGTTGCATTAGGGCTTAGATTTAGAGGTATTGATGAAGAAACAATAAAGGAAAAAGTATATGAAACATTAAAAATTTGTGGATTATATGAGTATAGAAATTGGCCTATATCAGCGCTTAGTTATGGACAGAAAAAACGTGTAACTATAGCTTCTATATTAGTTTTAAATCCAGAAATAATAATTTTAGATGAGCCTACAGCAGGGCAAGATTTTAAACATTATAATGAGATAATGGAATTTTTAGCAGATTTAAATAGAAAAGGTGTAACTATAATAATGATAACTCACGACATGCATTTAATGCTTGAATATACAAATAGAGCGATAGTTATAGCAGATGGTATTAAACTAGATGACAATACAGCAGCTAATGTTTTAACTAATAGTGAAGTTATAAATCATGCGAACTTAAAAGAAACATCTGTTTACGAGTTAGCTATAAAATGTGGGGTAAGTGACCCAAGAAAATTTGTTAATAAATTCATTGATTATGATAGGAGGATTAGAAGAGTATGAAAACAACAATGCTATCATATATAAAAGAAGACTCGCCTATTCATAATTTAACAGGTGCTACAAAATTAATATTTTTCATGGCTTGGTCAATAGCTTCTATGATAACTTATGATACTAGAGTTCTTGTAGGAATGTTAGTACTAAGTTTAATAATATTTAAAATATCAAAAGTCAAATTTAAAGATGTAGCTTTTGTTATATATTTCATTTTATTCTTTATGGTGTTAAATAATATTGCAATATTTATATTAGGACCATATCAAGGTGTTGAAATATATGGTACAAGAACGGATTTAGTTAAATTAATAGGACCATATACAGTAACAGCTGAACAGTTATTTTATCAATTAAATTTTAATTTAAAAATATTTGCAACTATACCTATGGCATTACTATTTATAGTTACGACTGACCCAAGTGAATTTGCAGCATCATTAAATAAGCTTGGTATAAATTATAAAATTGCATATTCTGTTGCTATAGCTTTAAGATATATACCGGATATACAAAGAGATTATCATGATATATCATATGCACAACAAGCTAGAGGAATAGACATGTCTAAAAAAGAAAAGCTAGGTAAGCGTATAAAAAATATTTCATCTATACTTATGCCATTAATATTCTCAAGTTTAGAGAGAATAGAAGTTATAAGTTGTGCTATGGAACTTAGAGGATTTGGAAATAAAAGAAAACGTACTTGGTATAATGCAAGAAAGTTTAGAACTAGTGATTACGTAGCAATATTATTAGCTATAGTAATATTATTTGGATCTTTATATATTACATTTAAAAATGGAAATAGATTTTATAATCCATTTGTATAGTAAAAACAAGTTAATAAAATTACAATAAAATGTAAATACCCATAATAATTCTATATAGAATTATTATGGGTATTTTTAATATAAGAATAATACATGCTTATAAAGCTAGATTATATATAGCTAGAACATCTTCCCAGTTAAGTTTTTTTAGTCCACCAATAAGAATTTCTTTTCCATCATTAAAATTAGTAGATTTTTTTGCCATTAAATCCAAATTAGATTCGTTGATATTAAGCTCTTTTAAACTAGTAGGTAATTCTAGTTTTTTATAGAATGATTTTAATTTTTCAATTCCCTCATTTATAATTTCTTCTTGAGACTTGCATTCTTTTTCAACACCCATAACATTTACAGCAAATTGTTCAAACATAGGCATATTTTCTTTATATACATACTTCATCCATGCAGGAGTTACAACAGAAAGGCCTGCTCCATGTGCAACATCATATATAGCGCTAAGCTCATGTTCTATTTTATGAGAAGCCCAATCTTGTTCTCTTCCTAAACCAAGTAATCCGTTATGAGCAATATTTCCAGATAAAGCTATTTCAGCCCAAGCATCATAGTTTTTATTATCATTTATAATGATTGAACCATTTCTCATTATAGTTTTTAATGTGCTTTCACATAAACCATCAATTAAATCTGTATTAGATGTATTAGTAAAGTAACGTTCCATTATATGACTCATCATATCACTAATTCCATTAGCAATTTGATTTTTTGGTAATGTGAAATAAAGTTCTGGATTAATGATGCTTAATAACGGTCTAAGCAATTCGCAACCACAAGATAATTTTAGTTGTTTTTCCTCATTTGTAATAACTGTTCCAGTACTAGATTCACTACCAGCTGCAGGTATAGTTAGAATGGTTGAAACTGGAATAGCTTCTTTAATTTCTATATCTTTGCAGTAGAAATCCCAAACATCTCCGTTGTAAGGGACTCCGATTGCTATAGCTTTAGCAGAATCTATTACACTTCCTCCACCTACAGCTAAAATAAAATCTATTTTTTCCTTTCTGCATAATTCAATTCCCTCGTTAACAAGAGATAAACGAGGGTTTGGTTTTACTCCTCCTAGTTCAACAAAATCTATTTGATTTTCTAAAAGTGAATTTATTACATCTTCATATACTCCGCTTTTCTTTATACTTTGCCCACCAAAGTGGAATAAAACTTTATTAGCATAAGGTTTTATTAACTTTCCTATATTTTTATGTTCATCTTTTCCAAAAATTATTCTAGTTCTATTTTGATAATCGAAGTTTAGCAAATTCAATTCCTCCTAAATTTTTATACTTATTTAAATCGTGTAGTTATTTAATAGAATTTTCTTAAGCTAATATTAATACTTAGAGTTAACTCTAAGTCAATAGCTTTTATTTTAAATATTGACAATTATTTTTATAAGAAGTAATGTAGAGCTAAATAAATTATAGGAGGATGAATAATGAATTATACAATTTCAGAGGTAGCTAAAAAATTTAATTTAACTCAGCATACAATTCGCTACTATGAAAAAGAAAATATAATTTCACCTCATAGAAATAAAAATGGTATACGTTATTTTACAGATGAAGATTTAGACCAAATTGAAATGGTGTGTTGCCTTAAAGCTACGGGAATGTCCATAAAAGATATAAAATCTTATTTTAAACTTTGTTCACAAGGAGATAAAACTTTGGAAGAGAGGTTGGAAATTTTTAATTCGCATAGGGAACACATATTAAAAGAGTTTGAGCTATTACAAAAACATCTAGATAAAATTGATGATAAAATCAGTTGGTATAAAGGTTTTATGAAATCTAAGAGGTGTGATTGATAAGAAATATATGTTAAATTTAATATATAAGTTATTTTAGGGAGAGTGATTTTTATGGCTAAAACAAAAGTAAAAACTAATGCAATGAGAATTTTAGATTCTAAAAAGATAAAATATAATATGCTTTCATATGATGTTTCAGATGATCATGTGGATGGAGTATCTGTAGCAAACAAAATTGGAAGAGATGTAAGTGAAGTATATAAAACTTTGGTTACACAAGGAACTAGTAAAGAGTTATATGTATATGTAATACCTGTTAATGAAAATTTAGATTTAAAAAAGGCTGCGAAAGTAGCAGGAGAAAAAAAGGTAGAGATGATACATGTAAGTGATATAAACAAACTAACTGGATATATAAGAGGTGGATGTTCTCCTGTAGGAATGAAAAAATTATACAAAACTTTTATAAATGAAACAGCAAAAGATTTAGAAAATGTTATAGTGAGTGCTGGGAAAATAGGATATCAAGTAGAACTAAGTCCATTTGACTTACAAAAAGTTATAAATAGTAAATTTGAAGATATAATATAAGTAAGTTAAAAAAAGAAAGTTGGGATTAAATGAATGTAGATTTTTTTAGGCAAGATGCAATTACTTTATCAAAACAATTACTTGGAAAGTATTTAGTGAGAAAATATGATGATCAAGAAATTATAGTTAAAATAGTTGAAACTGAAGCTTATATGGGAATAACGGATAAGGCTGCTCATGTATATGGGGATAGAAGGACAGATAGAACAGCACCGTTATATGAAGACGGAGGAACCATATATGTTTATTTGATATACGGAATGTATTACTGTTTAAACATTTCTGCAAATATTAAAGATACACCTCAGTGTGTACTTATAAGAGCAGTAGAGCCTATTAAAGGAATTGATGATATTTCAATAAATAGATATGATAAAGTATATGAAGAATTAACTACATATCAAAAGAAAAACATTACTAATGGACCAGGAAAATTATGCAAAGCTCTTAAAATTGAAAAAGATTTAAATTTCAAAAGTGTATTAGGTAATGAGCTGTCTGTAAAAGATTCTATTGATAATGGTAAGGAAGAAAATTTTGAAATTGTTGAAAGTAAACGTGTAAATATCGATTATGCTCAAGAAGCTAAAGATTATTTATGGAGATATTATATAAAAGATAATAAATATATATCAAAAAAATAGTTGTCTAAAATAATAGACAACTATTTTTTTGATTAAGGTAATTAAGCTTAATAACCTAAGCAAAGTAAATTTTTAACTAAGTAAAACTATGCTTATAATAGGAATTGTAACTATAGATATTAACGTAGTTAAAAATACAGCTTGAGATGCAAGTTGATCATTTGCATCATAGCTTTTTGCCATGATTGCTGTATTTGATGCCGCTGGCATTGCAGATATAACTACAGGTACACCTAATAATAGTGGATTTTTAATATATAAGCTTAATAGAAAATAAACAACAGATGGAACGACTAAAAGTCTTATAAATGATACTATATATAACTTTTTATTTATAAAAGTTTCTTTAATAGGAGAATTAGCTAGTAAGCTTCCTATAACAATCATTGATAAAGGAGTTGTTATACTTCCAAGCATATTTAAAGTATTAAATATTGGAAGTGGAAGTTTAATTCTTAAAAGGAATAATGAAAGTCCAGTTAATACACCTATAATTGGAGGACTTATAATAGATTTAATTGAAAACTTATATTCACTATTATGTTTATTTAACAAATAAGTTCCAACTGTAAATACGAAAAAATTAAAAGGAAGATTAAAAATTGCTGTGAAAAATATAGCTTCTTTGCCTAAAACAGCTTCGATAACTGGATATCCCATAAATCCAACATTAGAGAATACAATTATATATTGATAAAGACCACAATCTTTATCACCTTTTATAAAAAATTTAAATAAAAAAGCTATCAATATAGTTGTAGAGTACATTAGTATTGAAATTATTATTAAAGATACAATATCACCTAGTAAACTAGGATTAAATTCCATTTGCATAGCGCTAATTATCATAGATGGTAAAAACAATCCCATTATCAGTTTTGTAAGTCCAGACGTGGTATGTTTATCTATTAACCCCTTAAAGCTAGATATGTATCCAACTAAAATAAGCAAAAACAAAACGGTTATTTGAATAAATATATTATTAAAGTCCAATATATCACCCCCTATAATTATTATATAGAGGATTAGAAGATAATGAATA
Organism: Paraclostridium bifermentans; assembly: GCF_019916025.1. Taxonomy (NCBI): domain Bacteria; kingdom Bacillati; phylum Bacillota; class Clostridia; order Peptostreptococcales; family Peptostreptococcaceae; genus Paraclostridium; species Paraclostridium bifermentans. Next base: position 549,399 of record NZ_CP079737.1, read on the forward strand.
AAGTTATTAAAAATAAATTGAAAATATTTAAATAAAATGTATATAATTCAAAAAATGGTAAATAATTAAAATATAAGAGATAATTAATCTCCCCCAAAACTTTAAGATATCTCTTACAACCATAAAACTCATATATCCCCCATTAAAGCATATACTTTCGGACAGTATGTGCTTTTGTTTTTTTTGAGTAAAATATAATGCAAAGAAAGAATTAAACGAATTTTGTTATTGTTAAAATAATTAAAAAATGATAAAGTTTTATATATAGTCGAATATTAAACTTGAAAATGGGGGATAAGTTCGTGAGAATTATAAAGTCATCAGAAATTACAAAAGTTGTAAGAGATATGTGTATAAAAGCAAATATATACCTAGGGGAAGATGTTGTAGAATCTTTAAAAGAAAATAAAGAAAAAGAAAATAGCGAACTAGGAAAAAATATATTAAATATATTAATAAAAAATTGCGAAATTGCAAAAGAAAAACAAATGCCTATATGTCAAGATACTGGAATGGCTGTATTTTTTGTAAGTATCGGTCAAGATGTACACGTAGAAGGTAAAAATATAAGCGATGCAATAAATGAAGGTGTAAAGCAAGGTTATGAAGATGGCTTTTTAAGAAAATCAGTTGTAACTCCAATAGATAGAAAAAATACACAAGATAATACACCTGCAATAATTCATTACGATATAGTTGAGGGTGATAAAATAACTATAGAGTTTGCACCAAAGGGATTTGGTAGTGAAAATATGAGTAAGATGAAAATGTTAAAGCCATCTGATGGTATAAAAGGAATACAAAAATTTATTATAGAAACAGTTAAAGAAGCTGGTCCAAATCCATGTCCACCTATAGTTGTTGGTGTTGGAATTGGAGGAACTATTGAAAAGTGTGCGCAGATAGCAAAAAAATCTTTATTAAGGGATATAGGACAACATAATAAAGATGAAAATATAAAAAATTTAGAAATACAAATATTAAAAGAAATAAATAACTTAGGAATAGGGCCTCAAGGATTAGGTGGAAATACAACTGCGCTTGCGGTTAACATAGAGACATTTCCAACTCATATAGCTGGACTTCCAGTAGTTGTAAATATAAATTGTCATGCGGCAAGACATAAAAAGGCTATAATATAAAGGGGGATAAATATGAAAAAAATAACTCTTCCCATAGATAATGAAACAATAAAAGAACTAAAGTGTGGAGAAATGGTAAGTATAAGTGGTGTAATTTATACAGCTAGAGACGCAGCTCATCAAAGAATGGTTAATGCTATAGAAGAAGGTGAAAAATTGCCTTTTAACGTAGAAGGGCAAGCTATATATTACGTAGGACCAACACCTCATAAAGATGGAGAAGTAATAGGTGCTGCTGGACCGACGACAAGTTATAGAATGGATGATTTAACAGCTCCTTTATTAGATAGAGGATTAAAGTTAATGATAGGTAAAGGAAAGAGAAATGATGTAGTTATCGATTCGATGAAAAAAAATATATGTGCATATTTAGCTGCCATAGGTGGCGCAGGTGCATATATATCAAACTCTATTAAAAAGGCTGAAGTTATAGCTTATGATGATTTAGGAGCAGAAGCTGTAAGAAGATTAGAGGTTGAGGACTTATTTGCAGTAGTTGCAATCGATTGTTATGGCAATAACATTTATGAAATGAATAAATAACTATAAATCAAAATATGAAAGAGGTTAGGTTATGACTAAAAATTACTCAGAGTTAGCATTAGAAATGCATGAAAAGAATAAAGGAAAAATAACTGTTTGTAGTAAGGTTAAAGTTGAAGATAAAGATGATTTATCTATTGCATATACTCCAGGAGTTGCAGCTCCATGTATGGAAATATCTAAAGATGAAGATTTAGCATATAAATATACATCAAAAGGAAATATGGTTGGTGTAGTTAGTGATGGAAGTGCTGTATTAGGTTTAGGTAATATAGGAGCTAGTGCATCAATACCAGTAATGGAAGGAAAAGCAATACTATTTAAGGAATTTGCAAATGTAGATGCATTTCCGATATGTTTAAAGACGAACGATGTAGATGAAATAGTAAACACTGTAAAATTAATGGAACCTGTATTTGGAGGAATTAACTTAGAAGATATAAGTGCTCCAAGATGTTTTGAAATAGAAGAGAAATTAAAAAAAGAGTTAAACATACCAGTTTTTCATGATGATCAACATGGAACAGCTATAGTTTTATCTGCGGCTATAATAAACTCATTAAAATTAATAAATAAAAAAATAGAAGACCTAGAAATTGTTATAAATGGACCTGGAGCAGCTGGATTAGCAATAGCTAAAATGTTAATAAGCATGGGAGTTAAAAACATTGTGTTATGTGGATTAAATGGAGCTTTAGAAGAAGGTATGGATGATTTAAACTGGGCTCAAGAAGAAATGTTAAAGGTTACTAATATCCATAACGAAAAAGGATTATTAGCTGATGTAATAAAAAATAAAGATGTATTTATAGGAGTTTCAGGCCCTAACTGTGTAACAAAAGAAATGGTAGCTACTATGAACGAAAAATCTATAATATTAGCAATGGCAAATCCAACTCCAGAGATAATGCCAGACCAAGCAAAAGAGGGTGGAGCTTACATAGTTGGAACGGGAAGAAGTGATTTTCCAAATCAAGTAAATAATGTGCTTGCATTCCCAGGTATATTTAGAGGTGCATTAGATGTAAGAGCTACTGAGATAAATGAAGAAATGAAAATAGCAGCAGCTAATGCAATTGCAAATTCTATAAAAATAGAAGACTTAAACCCTGATAATATATTACCTAAATCTTTTGACAGAGATGTAGCTAAAAATGTAGCAGAAGCTATAAAAGAAGCGGCAATAAAAACGGGAGTAGCTAGAATATAAAACTACTATACTAATATAGATGATACAAAAGGATGAATGTATAAGTTAAATCTTACATATTCATCCTTTTATAATTAAATATATGTAGAGATAGAAAAAAATTTTAATATAGTCTATAATTGAATGTATAAATATTAAAAATAAATATATAGACAATTTAAATACAAAAGGGGAAATAAATATGAATGAACCTATTTATAAGCAAATAGAAGGTCACATTAGAAACTTAATACAGTCAAAGACTTTAAAGCAAGGAGAATTAATACCTTCTGAAAAACAATTAAGTGAAGAGTTTAATGTGACTAGAATGACTGTAAGATCAGCATTAAATAATTTAGTAAAAGATGGATATATAACTAGGCAAAGAGGCGTAGGGAGTATTGTTTTAGCAAATAAAGTATATGACAACATCTCTGCGGTAAGCGGTTTCACGGAAGAAATGGAAAATAAGGGGTATAAAGTTTCCAATATATTGGAGGAACTTAATGTTATTGAAGCTGATGAAGAGCTTATGAATAAATTAAATCTTACTGAAAAAGAAAATGTATGGGAAATTAAAAGAATACGTTTAGCTAATGATAAGAAAATATCGTATATGGAGACGTATATGCCTGTAAAATTATTCCCAAATTTGAAAAAATCTCATTGTGAAGGATCTTTATATAATTATGTTGAAGAAATTTGTGGATATAAGATAGCTATATCTGAACGAGAAGTAAGTTCAGTTTTAGCGAATGATGAGTTAGCTAATTTATTAGACTTAACAAAACCAGAAGCCTTATTATATATAAGTCAGGTTTGCAAATTACACAATAGTGATGTTTTTGAATACTCACACACATACCATTATGGGTATACATTAACTTTAAGTGCTGTATCTGAATAATCAGATACAGCTTTTTTCGCTTAAAGAAAGCAATTTACTCAAATAAAGGCAAATAAAAAAATGGGAAAATGTTTTTATAAAAATACTTGAAATGTATATACATTTAAAATATAATATATATAACAATAAAAAGAATATATAAACTTTATAAATCATAAGTTTATATAAACTATGTATTTATAAACATTTTTATTTAGCTAATAAGGATTAATTTAAGTTTTAAGAAAACGATTTCTAAAAATTAAAGGGAGGATTATTATGGGAGCGATAATGAAGTTTATGGATAAGTATATTATCCCAGTAGCTGGAAAGCTAGGAGCACAAAGGCATTTAGTAGCTGTAAGAGATGGATTCGTAGCAATGATACCGATAACTATGATAGGAGCATTAGCAACATTAGTAAATAATTTACCTATACCAGCTTATCAAAATTTTATGAAAAATACTTTTGGAGAGACTTGGACTACATTAGGTGGAGATTTATGGTGGGGATCAATTGCAACTATGGCTTTATTCCTAGTTGTAGGAGTAGCTTATAATCTTGCAAAATCATATGATGAAGATGGTTTACAAGCAGGACTTATAGCTCTTAGTATATTCTTTGTAATGTCACCTCAAGTAGCTAACATAGTTACTGAAGCAGGAGACAAAGTTAGCGGATGGGGATTTGTCCCAAGTGGATATATTTCAAACTCTGCATTATTTACAGCGATAGTAATAGGATTACTAGCAACTGAAATATTTGTTAAGCTATCTAGGATTAAGAAAATAAATATAAAAATGCCAGATGGAGTACCACCGGCAGTAGCAAGATCTTTTGCTAAGTTAATACCAGGTATGTTAACTATAGCTATATTTGGAGCAATTGGATTATTAATAAAAACATTATCAGGTGGATTATTCTTAAATGATTTATTAAATACTTATCTAGCAGCACCGTTAAAAGGAGCAGCAGACTCATTAGGCTCAACTATGTTAATTACTTTCTTTATACATGCATTATGGACTATAGGACTTCATGGGGCAAACATAGCAATGCCTATAACAGAAACATTATTAATGGATTTAGGAGCAGAAAATGCAGCATTAGCACAAGCTGGAGCTACTGAAGGGTTCCATACTTTAGCAGGAGCATTCTTTGATGCATTTGTATACTTAGGTGGATCAGGTATGATTCTTGGATTAATAATAGCTTTAATAATAGCTGGAAGAAGACGTAAGGATATGATAGCTTTAGGATTAGCACCATCAGTATTTAATATAAGTGAACCAGTAATATTTGGATTACCAATAGTATTGAATCCAATATATATGATACCTTTCGTTTTAGCTCCTGTTGTATGTTCAGCAGTTGCATATTTAGCAATAGATATGGGATTGGTAATGCCTGTAATTGCAGCTAAAATACCTTGGGTAACACCACCTATACTAGGAGGATTCTTAGCAACTGGTCACTGGAGTGGAGCAGCTTTAGCAGCAGTTAACCTGTTAATATCAATAGTTATATATATACCGTTTGTAATAGCGGCAGAGAAAATAGATAAGAGAAAAGCTACTTTAGCTACAGATCAAGGTAATGATGACGATTTCAGTTTTGACGATTTAGAATTTTAGAAATAACGATAGGAGATATGACTATGAAAAAAGGACTAAAGATAGTAACTATAGGTGGAGGATCAAGTTATACTCCGGAACTTGTAGAAGGGTTTATAAAAAGATACAAAGAGTTGCCAGTAAAAGAATTATGGCTAGTTGACATAGAAGAAGGAAAGCATAAGTTAGAAATAGTAGGAAATCTAGCTAAAAGGATGGTTAAAAAAGCTGGAATAGACATGGAAATACATCTAACTTTAGATAGAAGAGAGGCATTAAAGAATGCAGACTTTGTTACTACACAATTAAGAGTAGGGTTATTAGAAGCTAGAATAAAAGATGAAAGTATACCTTTATCACATGGAGTAATAGGGCAAGAAACTAATGGAGCAGGTGGACTTTTTAAAGCATTAAGAACTGTACCTGTTGTTCTTGATATAATAAAAGATGTCGAAGAATTATGCCCTAATGCATGGATAATAAACTTTACAAATCCTACAGGTGTAATAACAGAAGCTGTATTTAGATATACTAATTTTAAAAACTATATAGGATTATGCAATGTCCCTATAGGAATGAGAAATGGAATAGCTAAATTATTTGAAGTTGAAAATGAAAGAATTCAAATGGATTTTGCTGGACTTAACCATATGGTTTATGGTCTTAATGTAGCTTTAGATGGAGAGGATGTTACAGATGAAGCGATAGATAAATTTGTACACTCAAAGTTAACAATGCAAAATATAAAAGCTATAGAGTTTAATGCAGATTTCGTTAAAAACTTAGGCTTAGTTCCTTGTCCATACCATAGATATTATTATAAAACTAAAGAAATGTTAGAAGAAGAATTAAATGAGTTTGCAAAAGGTAAGGCTAGAGGTCAAGTTGTTAAAGAGCTAGAAGATCAATTATTTGAATTATATAAAGATGAAAATCTAGATATAAAACCACCTCAATTAGAAAAAAGAGGAGGAGCTTATTATAGTGATGCAGCGTGTAATTTAATAAGTTCTATATATAATGATAAAAGAGATATTCAAGTAGTTAATACAATTAATAATGGGGCTATAAGAAACTTTAAAGATAATCAAGCAGTTGAAGTAAGTAGTGTTATAACAAAAAATGGACCTAAACCATTATCTATAGGATATTTACCAGATGCTGTAGATGGATTAGTAAGCCAAATAAAATCATTTGAAATGTTAGCGGCAAAAGCTGCTGTATACGGAGACTACGATGCAGCATATTTAGCTCTATGTATAAATCCATTAATACCTTCTGATGATTTAGCAAAAACTATATTAGATGAAATGATGGAAGCTCATAAAGAATATTTACCGCAATTTAATAAGTAGAACTGTTTCGGGGGGAATAGGATAAAAAGGGTACTAAATAGTGCCCTTTTTTTATATTTAAAATATATGGTATACTATATTTTAATAAAAAGTTAAATTATATAAAAATATAGTATGGAGAATTTATATGAGTAAAAAAAATATTATAATAGGAATAATCAGCATATTAGTAGTTGGTGTGCTAGTTTCAGTTGTTTTTGAAAATAGAAAAAAACCTTTGAATTCAAAGGAAGATCAAATTGAAGTATCTGAAAATAAAGATAAAAATAAGATAGAACCAATCTCAAAAGAAAATGCACTAAAGGTATTGAAGGCTACATATGGAGATGGGGTGTCTAATACGGAAGAAGATATAAAGCAAGTGGGTAATAACTATGAAGTTAAAGTTAACGTATCTATAGAAGAAAAAGACGATGAAGGAGAGGTTCATTATCACGAACAAGATATGGGAACTCACAAAATCGATATATATACTGGTGAAATTAAAGATACAAAGGAAAAATAAAAAAAGAGTATGGGTATCCATACTCTTTTTTATATTAGACGAGTTCCTTCTTCATCTTGAGATATTAACCCTTTTTTCATAAGAACTCCAAGTGTACGTTTGAAGTTTTTCTTACTACAACCAAATACTGATGCAATATCAGCTGGATCAGATTTATCATTTAAAGGCATGAACCCTCTAGAAGCATTGTTTAGATGGTTTATGATTTTACTTTCTAACTCATTTAATTCTTGCTCTCTACCTTGTCTTGGAGTAAGACCTAGCTTGCCGTCCTCGTATACTTTTATAACATTTAAATTTAATTTGTCTCCGATGTTAAGTTTTGTAAAGTATTCGTTATGAAGTATAACTCCTTCAAATTTATTGTCAACACAAACCATCGCACTATCGTTAGTTTGGAATCCATAAACAACACCTGTAACATTATCTCCTACGTTATACTCAGAGTCAGTAGATAAATAACCTTCTATTCTAGTAGTAGCAGCTATTCTTTCAGTTTTATCTAAATATATATAAAATAAATATTTATCACCTTTTTTTATATCGTAATGCTTTGAACTAAAAGGAACTAAAATATCTTTTTCAAGTCCAATATTAATAAAGTAACCTATTTTAGTAGCATCTACAACTTCAAAGTAACCTATTTCGCCAACTTTAGCCAATGGCGGGTTTAAAGTAGCTGCTAATTTATCTTTAGAATCTCTATATACAAATACATTTACCTCATCACCAGGAATTAAAGCCTCATAATTTGTAAATTTTCTATGCATGAAAATATCATCAGAAGTATTTCCTGTTTGTGCGTCTAGGAAAAAACCGAAATCAGCTTTTCTAGCTATTTTTAATTTGTTGAAATCACCTATTTTTATCAAGTACGTTCACCTCTTTAATTTTATATTAAAAATTACATATTCTATTATAATACCATATTTATGGGTATCTTATAAATAAAATATAAAATAACTAAATTAAAAAAAGAAAATGTATATTCTATTGAAGTTCTACAATAAAAATAGTATAATTGGTATATACCAAAATTGGTATATACCATATAAAAAGAGTGGTGGTTTATATGAAGTTAGTAAATAAGAATATTGATATCCCTTTACATATACAACTTATGAAAATAATAAGGGAAATGATTGATTTAGGTGATCTTAAACCAGGGGATTCTATAATTCCAGAAAGAGAACTTTGTAATATTCAAAATGTAAGTAGAATGACAGTAAACAAAGCTATAGTTAATTTGGTAAATGAAGGATTTTTATATAGAGTTCAAGGAAAAGGAACTTTCGTTTCTGCTCAAAAAGAAAGAAATAGATTTTCTAGTATGCAAGGATTTACCGAGGTTATGAAGAATAAGGGGATGGATATAAAAACTGATATTTTATCATTTGAGGAAAATGAAAAGGATGAGTATATAAGACAAGTTTTAAAGATAAATAATGAAAATGAAAAGGTATATAGAGTTGAAAGGTTAAGGTATATTGAAAACGAACCTTTTGGAATTGAAATAAGTTATATACCAAAAAGTATTTGCAACAACCTGGAAAACGATTTGAAAGAAAAAAACTCTTTATACAATATAATAAATGAAGTTTATGGATATAAGATGAAAAAAGCTGAACAGATAATAGAACCAATGATTTTATCTGAAGAAGAATCAAAACTTTTAAAACAAAGCAAAAATACTTTAGCGCTTAAACTTAAAAGAACTTCGTACGCAGATGGAGATTTACCTGTAGAGTACACTATATCCATATTTAGAAGTGATAAGTACCAATATGAAATAACATTAAATGCATAGGAGGTATAATTATGAAGGCTATAATAAATGGAAAAATTTTATTAAGAAATGAAGTATTAGAAAATAAGGTTTTAGTATTTGATAAAAAGATTATAGATATAACAGATGAAGTTCCAAGTGGATGTGAAGTTATAGATGTTAAAGGTAAGTTAGTATCTCCAGGGTTAATAGATATACATATACATGGGAATATGGGAAAAGATACGATGGAAGGTACAGATGAGGCTATAGATATTATATCTAAATCAGTAGCAAGACATGGTGTTACGTCATATCTACCTACTACTATGACAATGGATGAAGAATCAATTTTAAAAGCATTAGAATCTATAAGACGAGGTATGAATAGAAGTACTGAGGGAGCTAGGGTTATAGGAGCTCATTTAGAAGGGCCGTTTATAAATAAAATATACAAAGGCGCACAAAATGGAAACTATATAACTAATCCTAGTTATGAATTAGTGAAAAAATATGAAGATGTAATAAAAGTTATAACTTATGCACCAGAAGAAGATATAGATTTTACATTTACAAAATCTATAAAAAGTAATACTAATATAGTTTTATCTATAGGTCATAGTGCGGCTACATTTATAGAGGCTAGAGAAGCTATACGATTAGGTGCTAGCAATATCACTCATACATTCAATGGAATGACAGGTTTAAATCATAGGGATCCAGGGGTTGTTGGAGCTGCATTGACAACAGATGCATATTGCGAATTTATATGTGACACTATACACATAACTAAAGATCTATTCCAATTTATATTAGATAGTAAAGGTAAAGAAAGAGTGGTATTAATAACTGACTCTATGGAAGCAGGAGGATTAGAAAACGGAACATATAGTTTAGGTGGACAGGCTGTAATAGTTAAGGATGGAGCAGCTAGATTAGAAAATGGGTCTCTTGCAGGAAGTGTTTCAAGTTTAAATAATATGGTGAAGAATTTTTATAAAAATACAAATTTAAATATAAATGAAGCAATACACTTAGCTTCTTTAAATCCAGCTAGTTCACTAGGAATAAGCAATGATAAGGGAAGTTTAGATATAGGAAAAGATGCAGATATAGCTATATTTGATAATGAATTAAATTGTTACATGACTATTGTAGATGGAAATATAGTTTTTAAAAGAAATTAATTATAGGTGGAGGGTTAATATGAGAATACTAGTTTGTAAAAATTATGATGAAATGAGCAAAAAAGCTGCTCAAATAATAGCAAGTCAGGTTACTTTAAAATCAGATTCTATACTAGGTCTAGCAACAGGGAGCACGCCTATAGGAATGTATAAGAATTTAGTGGAAATGTATAAGGAAGGTACATTAGATTTTTCTGAGGTAAAATCATTCAATTTAGATGAGTATTACCAGTTACCGAGAGAGAATGATCAAAGTTACTATCATTTTATGCATGAAAACTTATTCAATCATATAAATATAAAGGAAGAAAATGTAAATATACCGAATGGTATGACTAAGGATATAACACTTGAATGTAAACAATATGATGATTCTATCAAAAATATTGGAGGAATAGACATACAGGTTTTAGGTATAGGACTTAACGCACACATAGGATTCAATGAACCATCAGATGTATTTGTCAAAGGAACAAACTTAGTTGATTTAAAAGAATCTACTATAGAGGCAAATGCAAGATTCTTTGAATCTATAGATGAAGTTCCTAAAAAAGCAGTAACTATGGGAATTGGTTCTATATTTAAATCTAAAAAGATAATTTTGCTGGCATCAGGAGAAGGTAAAGCTGATGCTATACACAATACTGTATATGGAGACATAACTCCTCAAGTTCCATCATCTATACTTCAACTTCACAGAGATACAATATTGATTTTAGATGAAGGTGCGGCAAGTAAGTTAAAAGAGGAAGACTATAAATTAATATAAATTGTATAAATAGCCTGCTAAATAGCAGGTTATTTGCATTTTATAAACTAAAATTAGGAATAAAATAGCAAAATATAATAAAAAAAATATAATTAGGCATACTAAACTTTATGAATATTAATATAAACTAAAATAAATGCTAAATCTACAAATCCTTAAAAACACTGGGTTTTAAAGTGGGAATTAATATAAAAAAATATTTAAAAAAGTATTGAAATTTGTAGCTTAATTTTATATAATATGTCTTGTTGTTTAGAAATTTTAAACAAAAGGTTTAGTAAAAATGATTTAAAATAGGAGGTGGACCATGGATATAGGTGAAAAAATTAAACGATTAAGAATAGAAAAACAGTTAACACAAGAAGAGTTAGCAAATAGATGTGAACTTTCTAAGGGATTTATATCTCAATTAGAAAACAATTTAACATCACCATCCATAGCTACACTTATAGATATATTAGAAATTTTGGGAACGAACTTAAAAGAATTTTTTAATGAAATGGATAATGAGAAAATTTGTTTTTCAAAAGAAGATATGTTTGAAACTGAGGATGAAGAATTAAAATATACATTTAAGTGGTTGGTTCCAAACTCTCAGAAAAATGAAATGGAGCCAATATTAATATCTTTATCTCCAGGAGGTCAATATAAAGAAGAAAAGCCTCATGAAGGAGAAGAATTTGGTTATGTATTAGCCGGTTCAATTTACTTACACATAGGAGATAAGAAGAATAAAGTTAGAAAAGGCGAGAGTTTTTACTTTAAGCCTAGAGCAAATCATTATATATCAAATGCTGGGAAAACAGAAGCTAAGGTTATATGGGTGAGTACACCACCATCATTTTAAGAGAAAGAGGTGATATATTTGTTAGAAAACATAATAGAATTAAAAAATCTATCTAAAAGATATGATGACAATCAAGTTTTAGATAACTTGAGTTTAGACATTAAGAAAAATGAATTTTTAACATTATTAGGACCAAGTGGATGTGGAAAAACTACAACGCTTAAGATAATAGCTGGATTTGAGTACGCTGATGAAGGTAAGGTATTATTTGAAGAACGTGATATCACAGATATACCACCTCATGAAAGACAAATAAATACAGTATTCCAAAAATACGCTTTATTTCCTCACATGAATATATATGAAAATATAGCTTTTGGTCTTAAAATAAAAAAACTACCTAAAGACGAAATAGATAAAAAAGTAAAAGAAATGCTTAAATTAGTTGCACTTGAGGGGTTTGAAAGAAGACAAGTAGAATCGCTAAGTGGAGGACAACAGCAAAGGGTAGCTATAGCTAGAGCATTAGTAAACGAGCCTAAAGTTTTATTACTAGATGAACCTTTAGGAGCATTAGATTTAAAACTAAGAAAAGAAATGCAAATGGAATTAAAAAAAATACAAAAAAAATTAGGAATAACATTTATTTTTGTAACTCATGACCAAGAAGAGGCTTTAACTATGTCGGATAAAATAATTGTTATGAATAAAGGTAAAATTCAACAAATGGGAACTCCTCAAGATATATACAATGAGCCAGAAAATTCATTTGTTGCTAGATTTATAGGTGAAAGTAATATATTTGATGGAATTATGTTAGAAGACTATTTAGTAGAATTCTGTGGGAAGAAATTCAAGTGTGTAGATAAAGACTTTGAAAAAAATGAAAATATTGAAGTTGTAATAAGACCGGAAGATGTAAAAATGGTTGAACCAGAAAAAGGAATGTTAAAAGGAAAAGTTACGTCAGTATTATTTAAAGGTGTTCACTATGAAATTGAAGTTAATGAAAACGGAAGAATGTGGATACTACATAATACACAAAGTGCACAAGTTGGAAGTGAATTAGGGTTAGATATATATCCAGAAGATATCCATATAATGAGAAAAGTGAGCGAATAGATTATGAAGAAAAATAAATCAATTCTTGCTTACCCTTATATAATTTGGAGTGCACTATTTATAGTAGTACCTTTAATTCTTGTGCTGGTTTTCAGTTTTACAGTTGAAAATGGAGATAAGCTGATATTTTCTTTAGAAAATTATAAAAGATTAATTAACCCTATATACTTAAAAGTATTTTTAAGATCTATAGTTTTAGCTGGATCATCAACAATAATATGTTTATTAGTTGGATATCCAGTTGCATATATAATTTCTAAGGCACATATAAGCAAAAGAAATACTTTAATATTATTATTCATACTTCCAATGTGGATGAACTTCCTTTTAAGAACATATGCATGGGTTGCTATTTTAGGTAAAAATGGAATATTAAATTCATTCTTAGGATTATTTGGAATAGAGCCTGTTACATTACTTTATACTAACTTTGCAATATTACTTGGAATGGTATATAACTTTTTACCATTTATGGTACTACCAATATACACATCATTATCAAAAATGGATAATGACTTAATTAATGCAGCTAGAGACTTAGGAGCTAATAGCTTCCAAGTTTTCACTAAAGTTATATTCCCACTTAGTGTACCTGGAGTTATTTCAGGAATAACTATGGTATTTATGCCAGCTGTAACTACATTTGCTATCTCAAGATTATTAGGTGGAGGTAAATTTATGTTACTAGGAGACTTAATAGAGCAGCAATTTACAGTAGTTGGAGATTGGAACTTTGGATCTGCGATATCGATATTTATGATGATTGTAATATTAATATCTATGGCAGTTATGTCAAGATTTGAAGATGACAGTGATAAGGAAGGCGGTGGGTTATTATTTTAAAGAAATTAGCATCGAATATTTACTTAACATTAGTGTTTTTATTTCTATATGCACCAATAATGGCGCTAGCAGTATTTTCATTTAATGATTCTAAATCTATGGCCCACTGGAATGGATTTACATTTAAGTGGTATAAGCAACTTATTCATAATGATAGTATAATGAATGCGTTATATTATACTTTGTTAGTAGCTATAATTTCATCTATAATAGCTACAATAGTAGGAACTATAAGTGCTATAGGAATACATAAAATGAGAGGTAAAAGAAGAAAGTTAATACTTAATATAAACTATCTTCCAGTATTAAATCCAGATATAGTTACAGCAGTAGCATTAATGAGTTTGTATGTATTTTTAAAATTAGAATTTGGATTTACGACTATGTTACTATCTCACATAATGTTTAGTATTCCTTATGTAATACTATCAGTGCTTCCTAAAATAAAGCAACTTCCTCAAAATATAGAAGAGGCTGCTATGGATTTAGGAGCAACACCTATGTATGCTTTAAGAAAAGTTGTTTTACCTCAGATAAAACCAGGGATAATATCTGGATTTTTAATTGCGTTTACAATGTCTATAGATGACTTCATAATAAGTTTCTTTAACACTGGAAATGGAGTTAGCAACCTGTCTATAGAGATATATGGTATGGCAAGAAGAGGAATAAAACCTGAAATTAATGCACTATCTACAATAATGTTTACAGTTGTATTAATTTTACTTTTAATATCAAATAAGAAACAATCTATAGTAAGGAGTGATAAATAATTATGAAATTAAGAAAAATATCAATTTTAATTACTATAGGTTTAATGGTTTCAACTATGCTTACTGGATGTGGGGCTACAGATTCCAAAAAAGTTTTGAATGTATATAATGTCGGAGATTATATAGATGAAAATATAATAACTTTGTTTGAAGAAAAAACAGGAATTGATGTACAGTATGAAACTTATGATACTAATGAAATGATGTATCAAAAAGTTAAAAGTGGAAGTACTAATTATGATTTAATATTCCCATCTGACTATATGGTTGAAAAAATGAAAAGTGAAGGACTTCTTCAAAAAATAGATTTTAAAAATATACCAAATATGAAGTATATAGACAAAAGCTTTTTAAATCCTATATATGATGAAACTAATGAATATAGTGTTCCATATATGTGGGGAACTTTTGGTATATTATATAATAAAAAAATGGTTAAAGAACCAGTTGATAGTTGGGATATACTTTGGAATCCTAAATATAAAGGGAATATAATGATGTTCGACTCAGTTAGAGATACTATGGGAATATCATTAAAAAGATTAGGGTACAGTATGAATACAACTAATCCTAAAGAAATAAATGAAGCAATGAAAGAGTTAATGAAACAAAAAGATTTAGTATTAGCATATGTAAATGATGAAGGTAAAGATAGACTTTTAGGAGAAGAAGTGGCTATGGGTATTGCTTACTCAGGAGATGCAGTGACTTTAATGGAAGAAAATCCTAATTTAGCTTATGCAATACCTAAAGAAGGTACAAATAAATGGGTAGATGCAATGGCAATACCTAAAAGCGCACAAAATAAAAAGGAAGCTGAAATGTTTATAAACTTTTTATTAGATCCTGAAATTGCAAAGATGAATGCTGAATATATAGGATATTCAACTCCTAATGTAGGGGCTTTAAAGTTATTAGATAAAGAGGTAACTTCGAATCCTGTTGCATATCCACCTAAATCTGTTATGGATAAGACTGAAACATTTATTGATTTAGGAGACAAATTAAGATTATATGACGAAGCTTGGATAAAGCTTAAGTCTAAATAAAAAAAGCTCATTTAAATGAGCTTTTTTATTTTTTTGCATAAATTAGCATATAAAAGTTTACAAGATGATATTATAATATAAATTAGAAAGTGGAGGGTAGCATGGGGATAAGAAAAAAGAGAAACTTTAGAAGAAAATTTAAGATTAATAATAAAAAAAATAAAGAGTTGCTTCAAAGTCTTAGTTTGATTTTAGTTTTATCATTTGTTGTGGGAGGAATATACACTGTATATGAAAATAAAAATTACGAAAAAAAAATAGCTAAAATAGAGTCATTGAAGATCGAAGAGGAAAAAATTAAATTTATTAAAGATATTGAAAAAGAAGCTGAAAGTAGTTATAAGGAATATGGGGTATTGCCATCTATAACTATATCTCAGGCTATACTTGAGTCTGGTTGGGGGCAATCAGAATTAACAAAAATCAGTAATAATTTATTTGGAATAAAAGCGGATAAAAGATGGAAAGGTGAAAATGTAGAAGTAGCAACATCAGAAAATTATAGTGATGAAGTAATGGCTAAATTCAGAAAATACAACTCATTAAATGATTCAATAAGAGATCATGCAAAGTTTTTAAAAGAAAATCCGAGATATGCAGAACATGGTTTGTTTGAAGGAAAAGACTATAAATCACAAGCTCAAGCATTAGAAGATGCAGGTTATAGCACTAAAAAAAATGAACAAGGGGAAGCTATATATGCAGATATGCTAATAGATTTAATAGAAAGATATAACTTAAATTTAATAGATTAATAAAAAAATATAAAAAAGTGTTGACTTCAAAAAAAAAGGATGATATTATTATACATGTGCTCAAGAGAGCATGAGTTAAGAACTTTGAAAATTAAACAGTAGGTTAATTATAAAAATTCTTTTTTAAAGAATTAAACACAAACAACCAAGCCAGATATTCAGATAATGATTAGCTGAGCGATGGACAACTTTTTAAATTATATTTGAGAGTTTGATCCTGGCTCAGGATGAACGCTGGCGGCGTGCCTAACACATGCAAGTCGAGCGATCTCTTCGGAGAGAGCGGCGGACGGGTGAGTAACGCGTGGGTAACCTGCCCTGTACACACGGATAACATACCGAAAGGTATACTAATACGGGATAACATATGAAAGTCGCATGGCTTTTGTATCAAAGCTCCGGCGGTACAGGATGGACCCGCGTCTGATTAGCTAGTTGGTAAGGTAATGGCTTACCAAGGCAACGATCAGTAGCCGACCTGAGAGGGTGATCGGCCACACTGGAACTGAGACACGGTCCAGACTCCTACGGGAGGCAGCAGTGGGGAATATTGCACAATGGGCGAAAGCCTGATGCAGCAACGCCGCGTGAGCGATGAAGGCCTTCGGGTCGTAAAGCTCTGTCCTCAAGGAAGATAATGACGGTACTTGAGGAGGAAGCCCCGGCTAACTACGTGCCAGCAGCCGCGGTAATACGTAGGGGGCTAGCGTTATCCGGAATTACTGGGCGTAAAGGGTGCGTAGGTGGTTTTTTAAGTCAGAAGTGAAAGGCTACGGCTCAACCGTAGTAAGCTTTTGAAACTAGAGAACTTGAGTGCAGGAGAGGAGAGTAGAATTCCTAGTGTAGCGGTGAAATGCGTAGATATTAGGAGGAATACCAGTAGCGAAGGCGGCTCTCTGGACTGTAACTGACACTGAGGCACGAAAGCGTGGGGAGCAAACAGGATTAGATACCCTGGTAGTCCACGCCGTAAACGATGAGTACTAGGTGTCGGGGGTTACCCCCCTCGGTGCCGCAGCTAACGCATTAAGTACTCCGCCTGGGAAGTACGCTCGCAAGAGTGAAACTCAAAGGAATTGACGGGGACCCGCACAAGTAGCGGAGCATGTGGTTTAATTCGAAGCAACGCGAAGAACCTTACCTAAGCTTGACATCCCACTGACCTCTCCCTAATCGGAGATTTCCCTTCGGGGACAGTGGTGACAGGTGGTGCATGGTTGTCGTCAGCTCGTGTCGTGAGATGTTGGGTTAAGTCCCGCAACGAGCGCAACCCTTGCCTTTAGTTGCCAGCATTAAGTTGGGCACTCTAGAGGGACTGCCGAGGATAACTCGGAGGAAGGTGGGGATGACGTCAAATCATCATGCCCCTTATGCTTAGGGCTACACACGTGCTACAATGGGTGGTACAGAGGGTTGCCAAGCCGCGAGGTGGAGCTAATCCCTTAAAGCCATTCTCAGTTCGGATTGTAGGCTGAAACTCGCCTACATGAAGCTGGAGTTACTAGTAATCGCAGATCAGAATGCTGCGGTGAATGCGTTCCCGGGTCTTGTACACACCGCCCGTCACACCATGGAAGTTGGGGGCGCCCGAAGCCGGTTAGCTAACCTTTTAGGAAGCGGCCGTCGAAGGTGAAACCAATGACTGGGGTGAAGTCGTAACAAGGTAGCCGTATCGGAAGGTGCGGCTGGATCACCTCCTTTCTAAGGAGTAATTACCTACTGTTTAATTTTGAGAGTTCTTAAATGAACTTTATATTGTGGGGGTGTAGCTCAGCTGGGAGAGCACTTGCCTTGCACGCAAGGGGTCAGGAGTTCGATCCTCCTCATCTCCACCATATTAGTACTTAATTGTACTTTAGTACTTTGAAAACTGCATAACATTTAGTGATGATTAAATAAACCAATTATAAGAGAAGAAAACTCTTTAAAAAATAACACTTTTAAGCAATGGGACATGAGTCATATTGACGAATGGACATTGGCGAAGTCATTTAATAACTGGTCAAGTTATTAAGGGCGCAGGGCGGATGCCTTGGCACTAAGAGCCGATGAAGGACGCGATAAGCTGCGATAAGCTTCGGGGAGTTGCACGTAAACTTTGATCCGAAGATTTCCGAATGAGGAAACTCACTTAGAGTAATGTCTAAGTATCATTAAGTGAATACATAGCTTAGTGAGGGGAACCCGGGGAACTGAAACATCTAAGTACCCGGAGGAAAAGAAAGAAATTCGATTCCGTAAGTAGCGGCGAGCGAACGCGGAATAGCCCAAACCAGTGAAGTTTTCTTCGCTGGGGTTGCGGACACATCATCAACAAAGAGGTATCGTAAACGAAGAGAGTTGGAAAGCTCCGCTATAAAGTGTAATAGCCACGTAGTTGAAACGAGAAGACTTTAGATGTGATCCAGAGTACCACGGGACACGTGAAACCCTGTGGGAAGCAGGAGGGACCATCCTCCAAGGCTAAATACTACTTAGTGACCGATAGCGCATAGTACCGTGAGGGAAAGGTGAAAAGAACCCCGGGAGGGGAGTGAAATAGAACCTGAAACCCTGCGCTTACAAGCTGTGGAAGCACTTTATATGTGTGACCGCGTACTTTTTGTAGAACGGGCCAACGAGTTACGATAGTAAGCTAGGTTAAGTACTTAAGGTATGGAGCCGTAGTGAAAGCGAGTCTTAAATGGGCGTTAAGTTTGCTGTCGTAGACCCGAAACCGAGCGACCTATCCATGAGCAGGATGAAGCGAAAGTAAAATTTCGTGGAGGTCCGAACCCACGAGCGTTGAAAAGCTCGGGGATGACTTGTGGATAGCGGTGAAATTCCAATCGAGCTCGGAGATAGCTGGTTCTCCCCGAAATAGCTTTAGGGCTAGCCTCAAGGTTGAGAAATACGGAGGTAGAGCACTGAATATCCTAGGGGGCATTGCGCTTACCGAAGATTATCAAACTCCGAATGCCGTTATTTTATACTTGGGAGTCAGACTGTGGGTAATAAGATTCATAGTCGAGAGGGCAACAGCCCAGATCGTCAGCTAAGGTCCCTAAATGTAAGTTAAGTGGTAAAGGATGTGGGATTGCATAGACAACCAGGATGTTGGCTTAGAAGCAGCCACTCATTTAAAGAGTGCGTAATAGCTCACTGGTCGAGTGATCCTGCGCCGAAGATTACCGGGGCTAAAACTTACTACCGAAGCTACGATATCATTTATGATAGGTAGGGGAGCTTCCTATGCAGGCTGAAGCATGACCGTAAGGACGTGTGGACAGTATAGGAGTGAGAATGTTGGCATGAGTAGCGAGACGTGGGTGAGAATCCCACGGGCCGTAAACCCAAGGTTTCCAGGGGAAGGTTCGTCCGCCCTGGGTTAGTCGGGACCTAAGCCGAGGCCGAAAGGCGTAGGTGATGGACAACAGGTTGAGATTCCTGTACCACCGATAATCGTTTGAGAGATGGAATGACACAGTAGGATAAGCTAACCACACTGTTGGTTATGTGTGGCTAAGTACTGAGGCAGTCAAGGCAGGCAAATCCGCCATGATAATGCTGGGGTACGATGGGGAGCGAAATTAAGTAGCGAAGTAGCTGATTTCACACTGTCGAGAAAAGTTTCTATCGAGATTAAAGGTGCCCGTACCGCAAACCGACACAGGTGGGTGAGGAGAGTATCCTAAGGCCAGCGAGAGAACTGTTGTTAAGGAACTCGGCAAAATGACCCCGTAACTTAGGGAGAAGGGGTGCCACGTTAGGGTTAACGCCCGAGGTGGCCGCAGAGAATAGGCCCAAGCGACTGTTTACCAAAAACACAGGTTTCTGCTAAGTCGCAAGACGATGTATAGGAGCTGACGCCTGCCCGGTGCTGGAAGGTTAAGGGGATCTGTTAGGATTTATCCGAAGCAGTGAACTTAAGCCCCAGTAAACGGCGGCCGTAACTATAACGGTCCTAAGGTAGCGAAATTCCTTGTCGGGTAAGTTCCGACCCGCACGAAAGGCGTAACGATTTGGGCACTGTCTCAACAACAGACTCGGTGAAATTGTAATCCCGGTGAAGATGCCGGGTACCTGCGACAGGACGGAAAGACCCCATGGAGCTTTACTGTAGCTTGACATTGAATTTTGGTGCTACATGTACAGGATAGGTGGGAGGCTATGAAATCGGGACGCCAGTCTCGGTGGAGCTATCCTTGGGATACCACCCTTGTAGTACTGAGATTCTAACCAGATACCTTGAATCAGGTATTGGGACACTGTCAGGTGGGCAGTTTGACTGGGGCGGTCGCCTCCCAAAGAGTAACGGAGGCGCTCAAAGGTTCTCTCAGCACGGTCGGAAATCGTGCGTAGAGTGTAAAGGCAGAAGAGAGCTTGATTGCAAGACATACAGGTCGAGCAAGGACGAAAGTCGGACTTAGTGATCCGGTGGTTCCGCATGGAAGGGCCATCGCTCAACGGATAAAAGCTACCCTGGGGATAACAGGCTTATCTCCCCCAAGAGTCCACATCGACGGGGAGGTTTGGCACCTCGATGTCGGCTCATCACATCCTGGGGCTGTAGTAGGTCCCAAGGGTTGGGCTGTTCGCCCATTAAAGTGGTACGCGAGCTGGGTTCAGAACGTCGTGAGACAGTTCGGTCCCTATCCGTCGCAGGCGTAGGAAATTTGAGGAGACCTGTCCTTAGTACGAGAGGACCGGGATGGACGTACCTCTGGTGTACCAGTTGTTCTGCCAAGGGCATGGCTGGGTAGCTATGTACGGAATGGATAAGCGCTGAAAGCATCTAAGCGCGAAGCCAACTTCAAGATAAGATTTCCCACCGTAAGGGTAAGATCCCAGGAAGACTACCTGGTTGATAGGTCGGAGGTGTAAGTGCAGCAATGTATGTAGCTTACCGATACTAATAGATCGAGGACTTGACCAAGATTATTTAATCTTAATAAATGTTATTCAGTTTTTAGAGTACTAACTCTAAATAAAGATTATGCGGTTATTACAGCAAAGAGGATACACCTGTTCCCATTCCGAACACAGAAGTTAAGCTCTTTAGCGCCGATGGTACTTGGTGGGAAGCTGCCTGGGAGAGTAGGACGTAGCCGCGTAATCTTTTTTATTTTACGTGGATTTGTGTGGTGGTTAGGATTTAGTTTGCACTTGGGTCATAAAGCTGAAAAGATGCTTTGAATGACCACGGCGTTGCAAACTAAATCCTAACCACTTTTTGTTGTGTAAAATAAAAAAGGATTACGCTTGTACAGTATGAGATAAAGGATAAGAAAAGATGCTTTAAATGACCACTGAGTTGCAAACTAAATCCTAACCACTTTTTGTTGTGTAAAATAAAGAATGATTACGTTTGTGCGAGATGGGATTAAAATAAAATATAGGAAATAGGGAAAATATATTTAAAGGTATCTATATTTGGATATAACTATACTTAGTTAAGATTCGAATAATAAATTTAAAGGAGATGATAGCTTTGAATAAGATTAAGGTTATGACCGTTTTTGGAACGAGGCCAGAGGCCATAAAAATGGCGCCTTTAGTAAAAGAACTCGAGAGTAGAGAAGAAATTGAAAGTATTGTATGTGTAACAGCTCAACATAGACAAATGCTAGATCAAGTTTTAGATATATTTAATATAAATGCAGACTTTGATCTGAATTTAATGAAAAATAATCAGACGCTAACATCTATAACAGTTAGTGCATTAGAAGGAATAGATGAGGTAATAAGAAGATCAAAGCCAGATATAGTGTTGGTACATGGAGATACGACAACAACATTGTCTGCTAGTTTAGCAGCATTTTATAATAAATGTGATGTTGGACATGTGGAGGCAGGGCTTAGGACTTATAATAAATACTCTCCATATCCAGAGGAAATAAATAGACAAGTTACAGGCATTATAGCAGATATGCATTTTACTCCAACTAATACATCAAAGGAAAATTTAATAAAAGAAGGAAAGTGTAGTGATGATATTTATGTAACTGGAAATACGGCTATAGATGCTTTAAAAATAACTATAAAAAAAGGGTATAACAATAAAATATTAGATAAAATTAAAAGTGACAGAATGATTCTACTTACTGCTCACAGAAGAGAGAACTTGGGCGGAAATATGGAAAATATATTTAAAGCCATAAATAAGATAGTAAGCGAATTTAATGATGTTCAAGTAGTATATCCTGTACATTTAAACCCTAAAGTTAAAACTATTGCTGAGGATATTTTAGGTAATAATGAGAGAATACATTTAATAGAGCCTTTAAACGTTATAGATTTTCATAATTTTATGAGCAAGTCTTATTTAATAATGACTGATAGTGGAGGTATCCAAGAAGAAGCTCCGTCTCTTGGAAGACCAGTTTTAGTTCTTAGAGATACAACGGAAAGACCTGAAGGAGTAGAAGCGGGGACATTAAAATTAGTGGGAACAAATTCAAAAGATATATATGATACGGCAAAGGAATTATTAATAGATAAAGAAAGCTATGAAAAAATGTCTAAAGCTTCAAATCCATATGGAGATGGTCTTGCAAGTAAGTACATCGTTGATAGTATAATAAAAAAATACTTGAATAAATAGGTAAAAGTGAATAAAAACAGTAAGTCCAATAAATAATTATAATATAGACTAAATTGTTTAATTGGAGGAATTTTATGTATAGAGTTGTATTAAAGTGTATTAATACAGATTATCTAAATGAGAACATGATATTT
Source organism: Paraclostridium bifermentans (assembly GCF_019916025.1). Lineage (NCBI taxonomy): Bacteria > Bacillati > Bacillota > Clostridia > Peptostreptococcales > Peptostreptococcaceae > Paraclostridium > Paraclostridium bifermentans. The sequence continues at coordinate 572,400 of NZ_CP079737.1, forward strand.
GATTGTCAGTATATTGATTTTGATAGTTCAAAGTATAGGTTTGAAAATATAGTTATGAATAATTTTGTTATAAAAGACTTTGAAGTTAATAATGAAGATATAGCATTGATAAAAATAATGTAATAAGTGTGTAGTTATAACTACACACTTATTACATTATACGGACAATTTTAATAACAGTATTATAGCCGAAAGCATGTTCTTTTATATGGTATAATTACTTTATAAAGGAAGGGATAGTTTATGAATATTATAGTAAATGATATTTTAAATGATAGAAAAATTAATGATATTAAGGATAAATATATAGAGTTTGCAAATAAAGAGTCATATAAAACAAATAATATTTTATTATTAGTACCAAACAACAAAATTAAATTTAAATATAACAAGTTAATAAACTTAAAGGTAAGTGAAGAAATAAATATTTCAACATACAACTCATTTTTAATAAAAGAAGTAGTGAAGTTTTGGCCAATTATACAGCAAAAATATAATAATATAATCAGTCATAAAGTAAAACCATCTATTATAAATAGTAGTTTGACCGATTATATTTTAAATAAAATAGTTAAAGAAAAAAGGACTGTAGAGGGATTTTTTAACGATATAACTGCATCTAACAGAAATATTGCAAGTAGTATTAGCTTTAATATAAATAAGGGATGTCAAAGTTTAATAGATTTAAATGATATAGGTAATAGAATTTATTACTCTAAACATAACCAAAGTAAGCTGGATAGATTTTCATACAGTCAAATGCAAGAAATAATAAATGAGTACCTAGATTTATTAGTAAAAAACTCAACTATGGATAATTCAATAGCAATTTATTTGTATAATGAATTTTTATTAAAAGATGAGGAATATGTAAATAACTTGAGAAGAAGAGTGAATTATTTAATAGTAGATAGTTTGGAAAACTGTACAGCAAGTGAAGTTGATTTTATAGATACATTGTTAGACAGTGTAAAAGAATCATATATGTATATAAATCAGACGAAAGACTATGCTGCATTTAATAATGTAGATATGAAATATATTAAAGACAAATTATTTGATAAATGTAAGTTTATTAAAAATAGCGAAGCAAGTGAAGTTAATATAAGTGAATTATTTAAATTAAATAAAGACATCGAATTAAATCAAAATATACAACTGTATAGTCAGATGTTAATTGAGGTCAGTAATAAAGTTGTAGAATTAATTAACAAGGGTTATAGAGCAAAGGATATAGCTATTATTTCACCAATAAACAATACTATTACGGAGTATGAAATAAAAAATATATTATTAAAAAATAACATAGGATTTTATAGTACAAAGCAAGATAAAAGAATAGTTGATTATCCTTATGCACATGCACTAATGGTGGCTTCATGTATATTTTATGAATGTGAAGAACTTTTAAATAATGAAGATTATATTAACTTTATAAGCCTTTTATTAAATACGAACAAAATTAGAGCTAAAAAAGTATTAAGTAAAAAATTAGAGTCAGATAAATACAATGAAATAATAAATTACATAAGAAGTAAGAAGTCAGATGATGTAAATATTTATGAATTTTTAATTAAATTTTATATTGATAAATTATTAGAACTTCCAAAAGGAAAAGAAAATGTGAAGATTTGTAAAAAGATAATTCAAGAAAGTGAGAATTTTACAGAGAATATATCTTTATTAGGAATAAATAATAATAAATCAAAGGAAAAAATATTTATAGAGGCACTAAAATCAAGCATAAAAGATTATTATACTTTATTAGAATTAGAAGATTTTAAAGATGAAGACTTAGTTGTATTGACTACTCCATATACTTACATATCCCATAATATGAAAAATGATATGCAAATTTGGTTGGATATAGGCAGTAACATGTGGAGCATGAAATCTGAAAAAGAAATAAGTAATGTACATGTTTTAAAAAAATCTTTTATTGAAGGAAACATATATACTGAAGATATTGAAGAATTTTATAAAGAGTATTATTTAAAAAATACAATATATAATCTTCTTTTAAATACTGAAAAAGTATATGCATATAAAAGTGAATATACAGTAAATGGGTACATACAAGAAGGAAGTTTGTATGGATTGATTTTAAAGTTAATAGATAAAGGTGATTTTAATGGAAATAAATTATAGAGAAGATCAAACGCCTATAATAAATTATGAAGGTGGAACTATGGCGGTACCAGCAGTACCAGGAGCTGGAAAAACTTTTATAGTTACAAATTTAGTTGCGAAATTAATAAGTCAAGGCAAGCATAGACCAGGGAAAATACTAATACTTACTTATATGAATAGTGCAGTTAATAATTTTAAAGGTAGAATAGCAAAATTATTAGATGAAAAGGGTATAGATGATAAAAATTCATATGAAGTAATGACTATTCATAGTTTGGCAGTAAAGATAATAAAAGAAAAGCCCGAGATTGTAATGTTAAGTGATGAATTTAGCATAGTGGACGACTTAAAGAAAAGTATTATATTAAATGAGAGTATAAATAACTTCAAAAATAATGGAGGAGAAAAAGCTTTTAATTTTTTTGTTAAAGAGCAAAGAGATGAAGAATGGAGAAATAGATGTTTAGAGTCATGGAATCAAGGTTTTTTTGATTTAGTTACAAACTCTATAAGTGAGTTAAAATACAAGGATATTTCACCAGAAAAACTAGAAAATATAATTTTAAATGGACACAAAGGAATATTAAAATGTATTTTACCTATATACAAAGACTATGAAAGAAAGTTGAAAAATAATGGATTATTAGATTATGATGATATTTTAATATTAGCATATAAAGCACTTATCAGTGATGAAGATTTAAAAATTAAATTTCAAAAGCGATATTCATATATATTTGAAGATGAATGCCAGGATTCAAATGAACTTCAAGGAAAAATAATAAAGCTATTATCCGAAGATAATAATAATTTAGTTCGTGTTGGAGATGTAAACCAAAGTATAAATGGAACATTCTCATCATCAGATCCAATGTTTTTTAAGCAGTTTATGGAAGAAGCTGATAGTTGTTACAAAATGGATATGTCTAACAGAAGTTCTAAAGACATTATCGAATTATCAAATAGACTAGTAAAATTAATTACAAAAGAATTTTATTTAGAAGAGTGTAAAAGTGCGCTAGAAGATATGGAAATAAAAACAGTTCCAGATGGTAAGGGATATAAAGAAAATCCTAAACCCGATAAATATTTACTGAATGCAAAATGGTATGAAACATGGGAAAAAGAAATAGTACAAACTGTAAAGTTTGTAGAGTATATAAAAGCTAATACGCCAGATAAGAGTATAGGTATATTGGTTCCATTCAATAATCAAGTAAGGGAAGTAGCTCAAGTTTTGGAAGCTCATAACTTAGAGTTTGATGAACTAGGACCAAACTCATCACATAAAAGGAAGATAATAAATAACATAGGTTATATAATTGATTTTTTATCTCAGTGTGATAGTACAGAAAAATTAATTAATGTTTTAGAAAAGGTGTATATAAATTCTGATAATAAAATAGGTAAAGATGAGTTTTTATGTAAATTAAAAAAATATGAAAGTGAAGATATAATATATGACACAGAAACAGTTATAGAAGATATTGTTATAGATAATAGAGATGAAATATATTTAACCTTTAAAAAAGGGATAGAATGTTTAAAAAATATAATAGAGTATGAATCTATAAAAGTAGATGAACTAATATTGATAATTGGCGAAAATATAGAAATATCAGATGAAGAAAAGGCTATGGTAGAATATATAGCATTTTATGTTAGATACCTAATACTTGATAATCCAAATACAAGCTTATACGATATATCAAAAATACTTTTAGATGATAGAAATAGAGTATTTAATTACATAAGCGAAATAATATATGAAATAAATGGATATGAACCTAAGCCAGGAGGAATTACTGTTTGTACATACCATAAGTCAAAGGGTATGGAATGGGATGTTGTATTTTTACTTGATTTAACAGAATTTAAATTTCCAGCAGATATAAAACAAAAATTCCAAGGAGAATTATGGTATTTAAAAGATAAATATAAAAATCCAGTAGCTATAGCAAAATCTGAGGTTGAGTCAATAGTAACTGGTGATGCCCCTAAGGATTTTATGTACAAGCATAAAATAGATATAATAAATGAAAAAATAAGATTATTATATGTGGGGATAACAAGGGCAAAAGAAATGTTGATGTTATCAGGACATAGTTATAAAGATAATACAACAAATAAAAAGCAACAACAAAAACCATCTTTTTATTTTAATAGTTTAGGTAGATTTATAAAAGTTAAGAGAGGTGATATTGTTGAATAAAAAATTAGAGAATTTCTTATTTAGTCAAAACTCTATAAATACTTATAGAAGTTGCCCATTAAAATTTAAATTTAAATATGTAGATAAATTAAATTGGAAACAAGATGATGAAGGAAGCAGAGATTACTATGAAAATCTTAAATTGGGTTCAGATTTCCATTTAATATGTGAGAGGTATTTTAGTAATATACCAACTGGAATAGAATTTTTAAATAATGAAGAATTCAATATATGGTTAGAAAAAATTAAAAGATTGATACCTATAAAAGATGATAAGTTATATCTTCCAGAGTATGAGGTTAGATATAGTTTGAATAATTTTAAAATACAGGCTAAATTTGATTTAGTTGTAGTAGATAAGGATAGTATAAGTATCTGGGATTGGAAAACAGAAAATAGAAAGATAGAATATAAAGATGTAGAAAATAGAATTCAAACTTTAGTTTACTTATTTTTAGCAAGTGAAACTATTGGTAAAATATATAATTTAGATATAGATTATGAAAATATAAAATTAAGTTATTATCAACCAGAGCATTATAATGAGCCTATAACAATTACATATAGTAATGAAAAACATAAAATAAATAAAAAACAATTAGAAAACTACATAGGAAATATATTAAATACAAATTACGATGAAGAAAAAAATATAAAAAATATTAAACATTGCAAGTTTTGTGAGTTTAATAAATTATGCAATAATGAAGCTGTAAACTATAGCACATTGGAGGAAGAAATATATGAGCCTTAGATTTATATTTGGAAGAGGCGGGAGTGGGAAAACAACATATTGTTTAGAAGAAATTTCTAAGCAAGTGCTTGATGATGGAACATCTCCTATAATACTGCTAGTTCCAGAACAATATACATTTGAAAGTGAAAAAAGACTAAGTAATTATTTAAAAAAAGATCCATACCTTAGAGCTAGAGTACTTAGTTTTAAAACATTAAGTAACATAGTATTTTCTCAGGTTGGAGGATTAACAGATATAAATATAAATGCTAGTGGTAGATCTATGATGATTTATAAAGCGTTAGAAGGGGTTAGTGAAGACCTTGAAATATTTTCAAAGGCAGCATCTCAACCTGGATTTATAGGTACCATAGCTGATATGATATCAGAACTTAAGCAATATAGTATTTCTCATGAATCTTTAGAAAATATAGCTGGAGAAGTACAAAGTGAAACACTTAAACTAAAACTTCAGGATATAAGTAAGATATATGCTAATTATGAAAACATACTACATGAAAATTATATAGATTCACAAGATTTATTAGCATCGTTAGCGGACAAGATAGAAAGTTGTAATTACTTTGACAATGCAATAATTTACATTGATGAATTTACAGGTTTTACTCCAAATCAATATAGAGTAATAAAGAGTTTGCTACATAAAGCCGCAGAAGTAAATGTAACTTTGACATTAGATAACAACTTAGTTAAGACTTACAATAAGACAGATGTTTTTTCTCGTACTAAATTTACAGAAGAGAAATTAAAAAAATTATGTTTAGAATCAGGAGTTAGAATTAAGCCTGAAATAAGTTTAAATGCAAGTAAAATAAAAAGATTTGAAGGAAACAAAGAATTAGAACATCTTGAAAGAAATTACTATTCATATCCTTATAAAATATATGAAGAGGAAACAGAAAGTATAGCTATAAAAGAGTTTAGTAACTTATACTCAGAAGTAGAGCAAATAGCTAAAGAAATAGTATTTTTAGTTAGAGATAAAAAAGCAAGATATAGAGATATAACGGTAGTAACTAGAGATTTAAATAGATATGATTTTTTAGTTCAATCTATATTTAATGAATATGAAATACCTAATTTTATAGATAGTAAAAAAGAAGCTAAAAGTAATCCTATTATAGTTTTGATAATAGCAGCATTAGAAATGCAAAATAGGAGATATAACTATGAAACTATGTTTAGATATTTAAAAAGTGGTCTTTTAGGAATAAGTATAGAAGATATTAGCCTAATAGAAAATTATGTTTTGGCAAATGGAATAAAAGGGAAAAGATGGTTTGAAGAAAAGTGGAACTATAGAGTATATCATAAATTAAATGAAGATGAGAATGACTATGAAATAGATATAATAAACAGAGTTAATGAGATTAAAGATTTAATAATAAAACCTATAATTAAATTACAAGAAAAACTTAAAGGGAAAAATAAAGCAAAAGATATATGCAAATATATATATGAATTTTTATTAGATATAAATATACCTAACACTATACAAATAATGATTGATAAATTTAAAGAAAATAATGAAATAGATCTAGCTAATCAGTATGCTCAGGTTTGGGAGATTGTTGTTGATATACTAGACCAAATAGTAGAGATTATGGGAGAGGATACGATAAATTTAGATAAATTCATAAAAGTAATAAGTATTGGTTTTGATGAGTATGAATTAGCAACAGTACCCCCAAGTCTAGACCAGGTTTTAGTAAGTAGTGTAGACAGAATGAAAAACCCAAATACAAAGCATTTATATTTAATGGGAACTACAGATGGAATTTTTCCACTAATATCAAAAGATGATGGAATATTAAATGACAGTGATAGAAAAAATTTAGGGGATAATGGAGTAGAAGTTGATATTGACAGTAAAACTAAAACATTTGAAGAACAATTTTTAGTTTATAGAGCTTTAACATCAACTAAATGTTCATTAACAGTTACATACCCAATTGCTGATCATGAAGGAAAAACATTAAGACCATCGATAATAGTGTCTAGACTTAAAAAGATATTTCCAAATATAAAAAATACAAGCTATTTAAGTGATGTAAAATATTGTTCAAGTGAAGAAATAGTAGAAAATATAACTACTAAAGCACCTGTATTTAATGAACTTATAAAATCTATAAAAGAATTTGAAGAAGAAAAATATATAGATTCTGTGTGGCTAGATGCATATAAATATTTCATACAAAATGATGACTATTACATTAGAGCAAAAAATATAATAGAAGGTTTAAATTATACAAATCAAGTTAAGCAGATAGAAAGTGAAAAAATAAGAGCATTATATGACAATAAAATATTCAGTGTTTCTAGGCTAGAAAAATATGCTCAATGTCCATTTGCTTATTTTATACAATATGGGTTGAAAGCAAAAGAAAGAAAAGAATTTGAGTTTACTCCTCCTGATTTTGGAACATTTGTACACAATATATTAGATAAGTTTTCAAAACAGTTATCTAAAGATAATTTAGACTGGAGAGAGATAACAGATGAATATATAGTAGAAAAAGTAACTATAATAGTGGATGATTTAATAGCTAAGATACCGGGATATATATTACAGAGTTCAGCAAGATATAAGTACTTGGCATATAGGTTAAGAAATATGCTTGTTTCAGCTATATCTATTATAAGCAATCAAATTAAAAAAGGATCATTTGATCCTGCAGACTATGAAGTAGAGTTTGGAGGAAAGGGTAAATATCCACCTATTAAAATTGTTTTAGAAAATGGAGAAGAGATAAACTTAATAGGGCAAATAGATAGAGTAGACATGTTTGAAGATGGGCAAGAAAAATATATAAGAATTGTAGACTATAAATCTGGAAACAAAGATATGAGTCTTACAGATGTATATCATGGATTACAGCTACAGTTACTAGTTTATCTAGATGCAATATTAGAAAGTGCTAAATATAATGATGGAGATATAAATCCTGCTGCTATACTTTATTTTAAAATAGATGATCCTATTATTAAATCTAATGAAGATAAAGAAGATGATAGTATAAGAGAAGAAATACTGAAGAAGCTTAAAATGAAAGGTCTTGTATTAAAGGATAGCAATATAATTAGAAAGATGGACAATACATTACCTGAAGGAGAAAAAGCAACATCATTAGTTATACCAGCTTCTATAAACAAAGATGGAACTATTTCAAAAAACACATCAGGTGTAAATGAAGAAGAGTTTTCAATACTTAGAAAATATGTAAAACATACAATCAAAGAGTTAAGCAAAAATATGCTTGAAGGACATATTGGAATAGCTCCATATAAGACTAAAGAATCAACATCTTGTGATTTTTGCAGTTTTGCAACTATATGTTTATTTGATAGTACATTTAAAGACAATAGTTATAGAATTATAAACAAAAAAAGCCAAGATGAAATAATTAATAAAATGAGAGGAGAGGTTGAATAATGAGTTCTCCTAAGTGGACAGACGAACAACAAGCTGTAATAGATAGCAGAAATTGTAATCTTCTAGTAGCAGCTGCTGCAGGTTCAGGGAAAACAGCAGTACTAGTTGAACGTATTATACAGATAATAACAGATACTAAAAAGCCAGTAGATATAGATAAATTATTAGTAGTTACATTTACAAATGCAGCTGCTTCAGAAATGAGAGAGCGTATAGGAGATGCCATAGCTAAGGCATTAGATAAAAATCCTGAAAATAGCCATTTACAAAATCAATTAGTTTTATTAAATAGAGCAAGCATTACAACTATACATTCATTCTGTTTAGATGTAATAAAATCAAATTTTCATAAAATAAATATAGATCCTAACTTTAGAATAGGAGATCAAACAGAATGTTCTCTTTTAAAGCAAGAATGTATAGAAGAAATTTTTGAACAATACTATGAATCAAGAGATAAGGGATTTTTAAATTTAGTGGAAAGTTATGCAGAAAAAAGAGGAGATAAAGATTTACAAGATATAATATTATCTATATATAACTTCTCAATGGCATCACCATACCCTAAAAAATGGTTAGAAGATTCAGCTGAATTATTTAATATAAATGATGATTTTGATTTTTCAAATTCAATATGGTCAGAATCAATATTAAGTAATGTAAAAATAGAGATAGATGGAATAGCATCTAGTATGAAAAGTGCGATTGAATACGTAGATGGAATTGAGGAATTAGAAACTTATAAGGAAAAATTAAATATAGAGTATTCTCAAATATTAAATATATTAAGTGCTTGTAATGAAGGCTGGGATAAGACATATTACTTTATGAGCAATATGCAATTTGAAAACTTCGCAAAAGGAGTTAAAAGATTAGGAAAAGATACGCCTGACTACATAAAAAAAGCAAGAGAAAATGCTAAATCTATAAGAGATAAAAATAAAAAATCATTAGAGAGCATAATAGGATCAACTTTTTATAAAAGTAATGAACAGATTTGTCATGAAATAAAGTATTTATATCCAGTTGTAACTTCTATTTCAAACCTTATAATAGCGTTTGAAGAAAAGTATCAAGAAAAGAAAAGAGAAAAAGGAATTATAGATTTTAATGATATAGAGCATTTTGCATTAGCTATATTAACAGATGAAGATGAAGATGGAAATATAATACCATCAGATGTAGCTAAGATATATGTAGAAAAATTCTCAGAGATATTTATAGATGAATATCAAGATAGTAATTTGGTTCAAGAAGTTTTATTAAGTACTATCGCTAGTATTGAAAATCCAAATCGATTTATGGTTGGAGATGTAAAACAAAGTATATACAGATTTAGACAAGCAAAACCAGAAATATTTTTAGAAAAATATGCAACTTACGATACAGAAGAAGGTACTAAAAATAGAAAGATAATGCTATATAAGAACTTTAGAAGTAGGAAAGAAGTTGTAGATTGTGCGAACTATATTTTTGAAAATATAATGAGTAAAAATATAGGTGAAATCGAATATAGTGAAAAAGAAAGATTAAATCTAGGCGCAAGCTTTAAAGAGTGTGAAGAAGAAAATGTGTTAGTGGGAGGACCTGCCCAAATACATTTAATACAAAAAAATATTAAAGCTAAAAATGAATCAGATGAACCTGAGGAGAATGAGGAAGAACAAGAAGAAATAGATAACATACAATTAGAAGCTAGAATGTTAGGAAATATAATCAAAAACTTAATGAAACCCAATGAAGATGGGAAGGTAACAAAAGTTTATGATAAAAAAATTGATGGATATAGAAATGTAGAATTTAAAGATATAGTAATACTCTTGAGAGCAACATCTAGTTGGGCACCTGTATTTGTTGAAGAGCTAATGAATATGGATATACCTACATATGCAGATACAGGTATTGGATATTTTGATACTATAGAGATAAAAACAATACTAGCATTACTTCAAATAATTGATAATCCAATGCAAGATATTCCTTTAATTGCAGTATTGAAGTCGCCTATGTTTGGGTTTACACCAGAAGAGCTAATTGATATAAGAATAGAAGATAGACAGAAAAGTTTTTATGAAGCTTTACAAATAGCAGGTAGTAAAGATGGAGATTTAGGTGAAAAAATAAAATATTTCTTAGATAGATTAGAAAATTTTAAAAATAAATCACTTTATATGAGTACCGATGAATTTTTATGGTACATATACATAGAAACTGGTTATTATGCATATGTAGGAGCACTACCAGCAGGAACACAAAGACAAGCTAATTTAAAGGTATTATTTGAAAGAGCTAAGCAATTTGAATCAACAAGCTTTAAAGGGATTTTCAATTTTATAAACTTTGTAAAGAAATTAAAGAGATCGAACTCTGATATGGGAAGTGCTAAAACATTAGGAGAAAATGCAAATGTAGTAAGAATCATGAGTATACATAAAAGTAAAGGGCTAGAGTTTCCTATAGTTATATGTGCAGGAATGGGTAAAAATTTCAATACTCAAGATTTTAGAAAAGACATTCTATATCACCATAGGTTAGGGTTTGGGCCTCAGCTAGTAGATTATGAGAGAAGAATATCATATCCTAGTATAGCTAAAGAAGCATTAAAAACAACTATAAACATGGAAAACTTATCAGAAGAAATGAGAGTTTTATATGTTGCATTTACAAGACCTAAAGAGAAGTTAATCATAACAGGTTCTGTAAGAGATATAGAGAGCAGCATAAAAAAATGGTCTGAAGATCTAGATAATGAGGGACCTGTTTCAGAATATCAAATTTTAAAAGGAAAGAACTTTTTAGATTGGATAATGCCTGCAGTTATAAAGCATAAAGATTTAGATGAACTACGCAGTATAATTGAATTAGATGCTAATTACTTAAATAATCATGAATCAAATTGGGAAACTAGAATATGGGAAAGATCGGATATATTAATAGAAAAGACTTCTAATGATGAAGAGGAAAGCATAGATACAATTTTATCTAATTTAGATATGAGCGAAAATGAAAGTGAATTCTATGAAGATATTAAATATAAGCTAGATTATAAATATCCATTCATGGAATCTGTTAATAGGGCAGGAACTATATCTGTTACTGAAATAAAACGATTAGAAAATAAAGCAGAGATTGATTATAGTGCTCAAGAATTAATTGAAAAGCAAACTGAAATAAAAGCTCCATTATTTATACAAGAAGATGTAAGTAAAAATAAATTAACTGGAGCTCAAAAAGGTACTATAATGCATTTATTCATGCAGATTGTTGATTTAACTAAAGTAAGCAATTTAAATGAAATTAATGAAGAAATTAATTTAGCTGTAAAAAAGAAAGTATTAACACAAACTCAGGCAGATACTATAAATCCATATAAAGTATTAAAGTTTTTTAAATCTAATTTAGGAAAGAGAATGTTAAATTCTTATTACTTAAAAAGAGAACAAGCTTTCTATTTACAAATAAATATGAGTGATATATTCAAAAATGATGATAGAGTAGAAATTATAGAAAATGAAGATAAACTTATGGTAAGAGGAATAATAGATGCTTACTTTGAAGAAAATGAAGAACTTGTTATAGTAGATTATAAAACTGACTTTGTAAATGAAGAAAATAAAGATACTATTACAGAAAAATATACTAAACAGCTTGAAATATACAGTAGGGCGTTGAGTACATTAACAGGCAAGAAAGTTAAAGAAGCATATATATACTTATTTGGAACTGAGGAAGAAGTTTTATATAAGTTTGATTAATAAAAAAGGTGCGATGGTTTTATAAAACCATCGCACTTTTTTATTAGGGGAGAGATATAAAATTATATTTTTCGTATACTATAATTATTTACAAATTTAAGATTTATATACAGGAAAAAATAAAAAAATCACCTATACAAGGGGGGTATAGGTGATAATGGGGGGATAAAAATTATTTATTTTCCGATCATATTTTAATTATTAACAACCATTTGATTATTATTCATAGTTATTAAGTTTTTTTTTATTAAGAAAGGCTATTAACTTCCTTTCTTAATTTTAATATATTCATAAAAAGAATATTTGTTACTATTTTCAACATAAATTAATAAATTTCTTATTATTTAGTTTTTATATTTAGCTAAATCAAAGTTTGCAGCAAATTCTTCAAATCCAACTCTATCTATATATGCTCCTAAACGTTCTTTGTTATTTGCATTGTCTGAATACAAGTTAACTATATCATCTACTAAATCTAAAACTTTTTCATCAGGTATACCCATGACAAGTCTATCTCCTAGTCTAGGAATTGTACCACCTTTGCCACCTACGAAAACAGTCCAGCCTTTTGGAGTACCCATTAATCCAATATCTCTAGTATGATTGTCGGCACAACTATTAGGACATCCACTCACACCTATTTTTAACTTGTTTGGTAAATTCATTCCGTGATATCTATCATCTAATTTTAGACCTATACTTACAGAGTCTTTAAAACCTCTTTTACAAAAAGATGTTCCAGGACATGTTTTAATACTTCGTACACACAAGCCTATAGCAGCTCCAGGTTTCATACCTAAATCTTGCCATGCAGAGTCAATATCATTCTCTTCAAGTCCAACTAGAGCTATACGTTGAGCAGCTGTTATTTTTATAGCTTGAGCATTATACTTATCGGCAACATCGGCAAGCTTTCTAAGTTGATCAGAAGTTATCAAACCAGCAGGAACATGAGGAGCAATTGCATAAGTTTTTTTATCTCTTTGAAGGACTGCACCTTTATCTAATAAATCTTTCATAACTACCTCCTAAATATGTATTTAGAAATATTATATGGATATATAAAAAAAATATAAGATATATGATATTTTTTAATTTAATGAACAATATATATAAGTGAAGGCTATTATTTATATTGATAAATAAGCTTATTCTTTATGCAAGTTTTTCCAGGTGAAATTTCCAAATTTTAAAATACTATGATATAATTATTGTAATAAATAAAAAGTATAAATTTAGGAGTGTGGTAAAGATTGGATTCGACCGGTGGTAATACTATTATTCAAATAGTGATGCTAGTAATTTTACTAATAGGATCAGGTTTCTTCTCAGCATCAGAGACAGCTTTGATGTCCCTTAGTAGAATTAGAGTTAGACATATGCAAGAAGAAGGAGTAAAGGGAGCTAAATTAGTTGGGAAATTAACTGAAGATTCAGGTAAACTTTTAAGCTCAATATTAGTAGGGAACAATGTTGTTAATATAGCGGCAACATCTATATCAACATCATTATTTATAAGTATACTGGGGACACAAGGGGTTGCAGTAGCAACTGCTTTAATGACTATATTAGTTTTAATCTTTGGAGAAATAACACCAAAGACAATAGCAGCTAATAACTCAGAAAAAATAGCTATATTAGTTTCAAAACCTATAAAGGTAATCATATTAATTTTAACGCCAGTAGTATGGGTATTTAACATAATTACAAATATTATATTTAAAATATTTGGAATTAAGTCTAAATCAGGGCAACCATACATAACAGAAGAAGAATTAAGAACTATGGTTAATGTGAGTCAAGAAGAAGGCGTTTTAGAAATAGAAGAGAGACAAATAATAAATAATGTATTTCAATTTGGAGATATGCAGGCTAAGGAAGCTATGGTTCAAAGACTTGACATGGTATGTATAGATGCAGACGATGGATATAAAGAGATAATAAGCTTATTTAAAGAAGAACAATTTAGTAGAATGCCTGTATATGAAGAGTCAGCAGATGATATAATTGGAATAGTTAATATAAAAGATATTATATTTTTAGAGGAAGAGGAAATAGCTAATTTTGATATAAGAAATTATGTCAGAGAGGCATTTTTTACTTACGAGTTTAAAAAGATAACAGAGTTACTTGAAGAAATGAAAAAAGATAAGAGTCAAATGGCCATAGTTGTAGATGAGTATGGTGGGACTGCAGGACTTATAACAATAGAAGACTTAGTTGAAGAAATTGTTGGTGAAATAGAAGATGAATATGACGAAGATGAATCGGATATTGAAGTTATAAAAGAAGATGAATATATAATAGATGGTAGTAAAAAAATATCAGAGGTAAATGAACTTATAGGAACAAATTTAGAATCGGAAGAATTTGATTCTATTGGTGGATTTATAATTGGTCATTTAAAAAGACTTCCAGAGGAACATGAAGTTATCGAAGTCGATGGTGTTAAACTTTGTATAGAGAGTCTAGATAAAAATAGAATAAAGAAAATCAGAGTATTTACATAAGGTGTCATTTTGGCACCTTATTTTTTTATAAATAAAGAATTTATACACAAATTTAACAATTTATTACAAAGACTTTATTTGATAAATTTCAAAGAAAGTATTATAATTAAAACGTATTCATTTAATTACAATAGGGTGGATTAAAGAAACGAATTAGAATATATGGAGGGACTTTAAAGTGAAAGAAAAAGTACTTGAAAGATTTTTAAAATATGTGGCATTTGATACAACTGCAGATCCAAAAAACTCAAATTGTCCATCAAGCGAAGGGCAAAGAGTATTTGCTAAATATTTAGTTGAAGAATTAAAAGGATTAGGGATTGAAGATGCAAATGTTGATGAAAATAGCTATGTAATGGCTACATTAAAAGGAAATGTAGAAGGAGTTCCTACTATAGGATTTATATCTCACTTAGATACAGCTCCAGACGTAACTGGAAAAGATGTAAAGCCTAGAATAATAGAAAACTATGATGGAAAAGATATAGTTTTAAATGAAGAATTAAACGTAGTTACATCTACTAAAGATTACCCAGAAATGAAAACTTTAGCTGGACAAGATATAATAGTTACAGATGGTACTACTTTACTAGGAGCAGATGATAAAGCTGGTATAGCTGAAATCGTAACTGCAATAGAATACTTAGTAAATAATCCAGAAATAAAACACGGGGATATAAAAATAGGATTTACTCCAGATGAAGAAGTAGGTAGAGGAGCAGATTTATTTGACGTTGAAAAATTTGGAGCAAAATATGCATACACTATAGATGGTGGTATACTTGGAGAGCTTCAATATGAAAACTTCAATGCAGCTGCAGCTACTATAACTATACAAGGTAGAAACGTACATCCAGGTAGTGCAAAAAATAAATTAGTAAATGCATTACATATAGCAGCAGAAATATCTGAGATGTTCCCTGCTAGCGAAAGACCAGAAACTACTGAAGGATATGAAGGTTTCTATCATTTAAATGATATAAATGGTAATGTTGAAAGTACTACTATGATATATATAATAAGAGATCATGATAAAGCTAAGTTTGAAGAAAGAAAAGCATTCATGACATCTGCAATAGAGAAAATAAACGAGAAGTATGAAGGAAGAGTAAAATTAGATTTAAATGACCAATACTACAATATGAAAGAAAAAGTAGAACCAGTTAAATTTGTAGTAGATATAGTTGAAGAAGCTATGAAAGAAACTGAAATAGCACCTTTAATAGTACCTATAAGAGGTGGAACTGATGGAGCTAGATTATCATTCATGGGATTACCTTGTCCAAACATATTTACTGGAGGATTAAACTTCCACAGTAAAAATGAATGTATATCAGTTCAAGCTATGGAAAAAGGAGCTAACTTAATAGTTAAGATAGCTGAAAAATACACTGAAGTAAAATAATAAATAATAAATAAAAATGAACTCTATACTAGTATAGGGTTCATTTTTTATTTATTATAAATTTATAATTTCATTTGAGTTTATATCAATTAGATTTATATCTAAATCTAATTCATGAGAACTTTCTAGCATATCTATAATTGCAACTGAATGAGAACCATCTTTTGGAATAGAAGTACTTCCAGGATTTATAACTATAAGATTTTCATCAATAAAAAGCTCTTTTACATGAGTATGACCAAGTATTAAAATATCAGCACCCATAGATTTTGCCTTTTTTATAGTTTCTTCTTTAGAATCTACATATCCATGATTTATTAATATTCTAGCTTCTCCAAATTGACTTAAAACATAAGGGCCTTGTATAGGGTGCTTTATAACCATTTGGTCTACATCTGCATCACAATTCCCGCGAGCTATAAGTATATTATCTAATTCATTTATTTTAGATATAACACCTTTAGGATTGTATCCATCAGGTAAATCATTTCTAGGACCATGGTATAAAACATCTCCAGCATGAAGTATAATATCACATTCAGATAAAGTATCTAAAGCTTTTTCAAAATAAAGTAAGCTACCATGTGTATCGCTCATTACACCTATTTTCATAAAATTAACCTCCTAAATATTATAAAAATTTTTCAGAGACTCTGCTCCAAAATTCATAGTTATCGAGTCTAACTAATTTAACAAATACGTCTGATGTAGTAATTGATATGCTTGTTATTCTTTCGAATCTATGCTCAACTCCATCAACGACTATTAATAAAGAATCTTCAAATCTATACTCTGGCAAAATGCCAATTAATGCATCATGAGGAAATATAATACTAGAAGTAAAGCACCTATATGCATTAGTATTTATAGGGTGTAGAGGAGTTAACTGCATAAGTTTTAAGCTAGGATCAACTATACTACCACCAGCAGCATAGTTATAAGCTGTTGAACCAGTTGGCGTAGAAATTAATAGCCCATCTCCACTAAAGTTTTGAATATCTTTATTATTGACATTTAAATTAAGATGTATAGTTCTAGATTTATCTCCTTTTATGACAACATCATTGACCGCAAACATATCTATACAGCTTCCTTTTGTACATATAGTTGCTTGTACAAGAGGTATATCTTGTAGTATAAAGTTACCTTTTTTATAATCATCAATAAATTTATCAATAAAATTAGGATATACATCGGTAAAAAACCCCAGATGACCAGTATTTATACCTAAAATAGGTATTTCAGGAAAATCGAAGTCATGAACAGTTTTTAAAAAAGAACCATCACCGCCAATTGATATTATAAGCTCAGCAGCACTATCAAAAGCATAGCTTACATTAAAGCCAGCACAAATTAGTTTTTCAGTTAGTACATCTCTTGTTTTAATAGATAGATCTAATGAATTTGAGTTTATTATTATCGTTCTTTTCATATCCCCACCTCTTTACATTTGTATTATAACATAATTTAAAAATTAATTGATAACTTAGTAAAATATGTAATGGATAAATAAAAAGTCTTATCTATTCTGCAAAAATAGTATAAAATAGATAATGTTATTATAATTGAAAGTAGGTGTAAATTTGTTCAAAAAAGAAGAACAAAGATATGATGTTATATCTTACACAAGTGAGGAAAATGCAACTTTAAAAGAAATGTTATTAGATAAGTTGAATTTCTCAGTAAGATCTTTATCAAAAATGAAAAGAAACCAAAGTGTTTTAGTAAATGGTACGTTTAAAAAGCCAAGTACTACTATAGAAAAAGGTGACCTAATAGAGGTTAAAATAGAAGAAGATATGGCAAATTTTATGCCTCAAGATTTAAATTTGGAAGTGATTTATGATGATTTTGACTTAATAATGGTAAATAAGCCTCCATTTATAGTTGTACATCCAACAAAGAGTCACAATATAAATACAATTGCAAATGGAATTACAGATTATATAATTAAGAGAAATGAAAAAGTTAAAATAAGATTTGTAAACAGATTAGATATGAATACATCAGGATTAGTAATAGTAGCTAAAAATGCATATGCTCATTATACTCTATCTAAAGATATGAGTGATGATAAGGTAATAAAAAAATATATAACTATTGTAAAGGGAATTGTAAAAGATGATTTTGGGACTATAAATGAGCCTATATACAGACCTGGTGAAGATAGTATAAAAAGAGTAATTGATGATAGAGGGCAAGAATCAGTTACTCATTATAAAGTTTTAGAAAGATTAAATGATGCCACTGTACTAGAAATTAAACTAGAAACAGGTAGAACTCATCAAATAAGAGTTCATATGAGCCATATTGGTCATGGTATAATTGGAGATGAGCTATATGGATATGTAGATGAAGAATTAATAAATAGACAAGCTTTACACGCTTATAGTCTAGAGTTTAATCAGCCAAGAACAAAAGAAAGTTTAAAATTTAAAGCGGAAATTCCACAAGATATGAAAGAGTTAATAGAAAAATTAAGATAGAGGTGAAATTATGATAATACATAAGTTTATAGTACATGTACTAGATAAAAATAGTGAAGTTCCTATATTAAATGATTTTGAGGGTAAAATTAGTCAAGAAGTTGATAAATTTTTCCAAAAAATAATCAAAAGAGTTAGTAAAGATGATGATTTAAGAAAAGGTATATTTAAAGATTACGAAAACAATATAGTTAAAAATTGTTGTGAGCAAATAATCTATGATGAAAATACATTTTTAGAAAATTCAAAAGAGATAGCTGCATATTTATTTGATACAATGAAAATAAATGCAGAATTAGAGTCATGTGATTTAGCTATATGCTTATATACTGTGAAAGATGAAAAGTATGTAGGTATATTAAAATTAGATTACAAAAGATTATATACTCATTCTATAGAGTTTGTAGATGATAAATTCAATATACAAATGGTTCCAAATGAAATAGGAATACCAGAGACACAAAGACAAAAGCAATGTGCAATAGTAGGCTTAACTGGAATGAATGATGAATATCACTTAAGACTTTTAGATAAGGATGCAGAAAAGGAAGAGTTAGAATCTAAATTTATAAGTGATTTTTTAAATGCTGAGAAAATTGTTGATGATAAACACAAAACTAAGGTATTTAAAAATAGTGCAGAAACATGGATAACTAATGCACTAGCTAATGATATAAAACAAGCAGAAGACGTAAGAAGTGTATTAAACTATACTTTAAAAGAAAAAGAAGAAATAGATTTAAATGACTTTGTAGAAAAAACAATTGATAATACAGACTTAAAAGAAAGTTTCAAAGAGCATATGGAAGATAAAGGTTTAGAAAAATCTTTTAGTATTGATAAGCAGTGGGTAGAAAAAAAATTAAAGAAAAGAAGTATAAAGACTGATACTGGATTTGATGTAAGAGGAGAACTAAGTAATTTTGAAGATCCGATGAAGTATAGTGTAAAACAAAATCCAGATGGAAGTATTGATATAACTATAAAAAATGTTAAGTTTTATGAGGAAAAATAAATAAAAAAACCGAGTTTAAAAACTCGGCTTTTTTTTATTTATGCTCTTCTATAAAAGAGCAAATATCACCTATACAAGTAAATTTTTCAGCAGCTTCATCAGGAATTTCTATTCCAAATTCATCTTCTAAAGCCATTATAACTTCAACAGCATCTAAAGAATCAGCCTCCAAATCTTCAGTTAAAGATGTATTTAAAGTGATACTATCTAGATTATCAATACCTAGTTGATCAGCGATTATTTCCCTAACTCTTTCAAACATAATAAACCTCCTAATAAATAAATTCATAATTTAATTGTAGTTTAATATAATAAGTGAAATTTTTCAATATTAAATTATATAAATTTTAGAATAATATAGTAAAACAAGCATATATATTTTATAAAGAAAACATAGGAGGAATGATTATGAAATATATAGGTTTATTAGCATCATCTGTATGCGTTGTAGTTGTGTTACTAATAAACTCATATTACAGTATCATAAACTTAGATATCCAAAAGATAAGTTCGTATGTAGTAGAAAGTAATATGATTCTAGAAGACATTATAACTAAAGAAGAGAATGTTTCAAAAGATAATAAAGAGTACATAGATAGACTTCAAAATTTAAAAAAATGTATAGAGGACACAAAGACATCTTTTTTTACAAGTAAATATAAAGATTATAGAATTAAATCAGTAGAAAGCATGATTGAAAGTATATCTAATGATAAGAAGAATAATGAACATTTAAATATGGTGAAAAAATATAATGAGCTATCAGAAAAAGAGCTGGATAGTATATTAGAGAAAAATTTTTTCGAAGTAACATACTTATATACCCTAGCATATGAATAATTAAGAGAAACTATAGGTTTCTCAACATTGAAAAGGGGGTAACCATATGTCAAAACTAGATAACCTTTTAAGAAGTTTTGGATGTGGATGCAATTCATCCTTTGGAGGTTCGAGTTTATTAATAATAGCTGTTGTTGTATTCTTATTATTATGTACTGACCTACTTGACAACTTTTTCTGCGATGATAATTCATGGATATGGATAATACTTGTAATCCTTTTATTATTCAATTTTGATGATGGATGTTGCTAAAAAAAGCTCCGATAGGAGCTTTTTTTATATTTAGTAATAAAAAAATAAATTTATATAAAAATAAAATTGTATAGTAACCGTTTTTTTCAATTCCCATAGTATAAATTAAGTGCATAATACATTTGAGATAAGACTTCTGAAATTTTAATATGGGTTAGCTAATAAGGGAATAAAATTTTAGCAATCCAAAAAACAGGGGGTATATATGGGCAGTTTAAGTAGAATATTTGGATCAGGTGGATTCTTTAGTGGAGGAGCATGGTGGATAATAGTATTATTCTTCCTATTCTTAGCTTTTCAAGAGTGCTTTGCAGAGATATGCATAACTGACTGGATTCCATTTTTAATATTACTTCTTATTGTTTGTTCATGTGGAATGGATGGATGCGGAGAGGACTTCGACTGTGGTTGTTAATTAAAAGGGGGAAGGCTACCTAATATTAGGTAGCCTTTTTAGTATTTAAAGTGATTAAAAAAATACTATTAAAAAATTATAAAATTATTATCAAAAAGTAAAGGCTATGCATAGTATATGTTAAGAGCGAAAGCTCAAATAATTAATCATCAACAGGAGGTAACACAATGTTAGATAGACTATTTGGTGAAGATGGATGTTTTGGAGGAGCATGGTGGATAATCGTACTATTCTTCTTATTCTTAGCATTTGGTGACTGCTGGGAAGAACTAGATATATGTGCATGGATACCATTCTTAATAGTTTTATTAATATTATGTAGTTGTGGTGGATGCTTCTAGTTCACTATAAAAAATTAAGACAATACTAGAAATAGACAACAGGAGGTAACAAAATGTTAGATAGATTATTTGGTGGAGAAGACTTTGGATGTGGATGGATAATCATAGTATTATTCTTCTTATTCTTAGCATTTGGAGATTGTTGGGCAGAACTAGATATATGTGCATGGATACCATTCTTAATAGTACTTTTAATCTTATGTAGCTGTGGAGAATGCTTCTAACAATCGATTTAAATAACCAGTATATAAATTATATATAGATAAAAAAATAAAAGTAACCAATATACAGATAAATTCATATTATATAAAATAGCTAGCTAATAAAAATTAACTAGCATTATAACTAAATGAGTTCAATTAGGAGGTAACTTTATGTTAGACAGATTTTTTGGTAACGATGGATGTTTCGGCGGAGGAGCATGGTGGATAATAGTATTATTCTTCCTATTCTTAGCATTTGGAGAAACTTGGGCAGAAATAGACGTATGTGCATGGATACCATTCTTAATATTATTATTAATAGCTTGTTCATGTGGAGGATTCTTTGATGGCGACGATGGATGTGGATGCTGCTAATCACTGAATAACTAAATACAAAAATAACACGCCAGTAATTAACTGGCGTGTTATTTTTTGTCGAAATATATTTAAATTGTTTAAAAGTTATGATAAAATTAATTTTTACAAAGACTTAAGAATAGATTTCATAAAATATAGTAAAAATTAAGATAAGGAGGAATGCTAAATGAAAACCAATATAACAATAAAAGATGTAGCTAAAAAAGCGGGCGTTTCTATATCTACAGTATCTAGAGTAATAAATGATTCGAAACCAGTTACGGATGAAGTTAAACAAAAAGTATTAGACGTAATAAAAGAGACTGGTTATGTTCCAAATCCGTTGGCTAGAAGTTTAGTGACAAAGAAAAGTCAACTAATAGGAGTTATCGTACCAGAGGTATCAGATTCTTTTGTAAGTGAACTGGTAAACGGTATAGAGGAAGTTGCTAAAATGTATGATTATGATATATTATTAGCAAATACATACTCTGATAAAGAACAAGAATTAAAGAGTTTAAATTTATTAAGAGCTAAACAAGTAGAAGGTATCGTTATGATGTCTTGGAAAGTAGATGAAGAGCATTTAGAATATATACAAAATTGTAGAATGCCTGCTGTATATGTAAGTAAAACTGCTAGAAACTACGATGTATATTCAGTAAGTATAAGTAATACTGATGCAACATATGATATGACTAAATATCTTATAGATAAGGGTCATAAAAATATATCTTTCATAATGACAAGTGAAGACGATACTGTTTTAGAATCTGAAAGATATTTAGGATTTGAAAAAGCTATGAATGACAATAACCTAGAAATAGATAAATCTCTAGTAAAAAATGCTGGAACGACATATACGTACGGATATGATAGCATGAAAGAAATACTAGATGAAGGTAAAAAGCCGGACGCTGTATTTGTTACAGGGGACGAAGCCGCTATAGGAGCTCTTAACGCAATATGTGATGCAGGATATAAAGTACCTGAAGACATATCTGTTGCAGGATTTAATGATGCAAAAATAGCAGCTATGTACAGACCTAAATTAACTACAGTACACCAACCATTATATGATATGGGTGCTGTTGCAATAAGAATGGTAATAAAAATGATTGATAAGGAACCTTTAGAAAATAAAAAGGTTGAACTGCCATACAGAATAGTTGAAAGAGAAAGCGTAATAGATAGAAACTAATAAAAAAGCATGTTATCTAAAAGATAATGTGCTTTTTTTGTTTTAATTAATTATATATAATTTATATTAATTATTTATATACAAAAAATAATATATAAATAATTAACAATATATAAATAAATGAAAGGACTTTCGAAAAATATGTAGAAGCTATTAAATTACAAGACTAAAACCGTATTTCATAATTTTATTATATATATAGGGGGATTTTTGTATGAATAAAATAATTATAGACGGTAGAGACCTTACTATAGAAGATGTAGTAAATGTATCTCGAAATGGATATAAAGTTGAGTTAGGGGAAGAAGCGTTAAAAAAAGTTAAAGTAGCAAGAGATTTAGTTGATAAATTTGTAGATGAACAAAAGGTTGTATATGGAATAACTACAGGATTTGGAAAATTTTCAGATGTAACCATATCAAAAGAAGAAACTCATAACTTGCAAAGAAATCTAATTATAAGTCATGCCTGTGGAGTAGGAAAACCTTTTGAAGAAGATATAGTAAGAGCTATAATGCTTCTGAGAGTAAATAATTTATCAAAAGGATACTCTGGCGTAAGAATTGAAACTTTGAATACATTAGTAAATATGCTTAATAATAATGTCTGTCCAGTAATTCCAGAAAAAGGATCACTAGGAGCATCTGGAGACTTAGCTCCTTTATCACACATGGTACTTACTATGATAGGTGAGGGAGAAGCATTTTATGAAGGTGAGAAAATTCCATCAGTAGAAGCTATGAAACTCGCTGGAGTAGATGTTTTACCAGAGTTATCATCAAAAGAAGGTTTAGCTCTTATAAATGGAACGCAAGTTATGACTGCGGTAGGAGCACTTACAACGTATGATGCAATGAATTTATTAAAGCTTTCGGATGTTGCATTGTCGTTAACTATGGAGTCTCTAAATGGAATTACATGTGCTATGGATGAAAGAGTACATTTGGTAAGAGCTCATAGAGGTCAAATCAACACTGCAAGAAATATACTAGAAATACTAAATGGAAGTGAGATGACAACAAAACAAGGTGATTTAAGAGTTCAAGATGCATATTCGATTAGATGTTCACCTCAAATCCATGGAGCAAGTAAAGATGCAATTGAATACGTAAAAAATAAAATTAATATAGAAATCAATTCAGTAACAGACAACCCAATAATATTCCCAGAACAAGAAGATGTAATATCAGGTGGAAACTTCCATGGACAACCAATGGCTTTAAGTTTTGACTTTTTGGGGATAGCTTTATCAGAAATAGCTAACGTATCAGAAAGAAGACTTGAAAGACTAGTAAACCCAGCTTTAAGTAATGGATTACCAGCATTTTTAACTAAAAATGGTGGAGTTAATTCAGGATTTATGATAGTGCAATATAGTGCAGCATCATTAGTTTCAGAAAATAAAGTATTAGCACATCCAGCGAGTGTAGATTCAATACCATCATCAGCAAATCAAGAAGACCATGTTTCTATGGGAACAATAGCAGCGAGAAAAGCAAAAGAAATAATGGAAAATACAAGAAATGTATTAGCTATGGAGTTATTAGCAGCAGCTCAGGCTATAGATTTAAGAGGTAAGAAAAAATTAGGCGTTGGTACAGATGCAGCATATAACGTTATAAGAAATCATACTAAATTTATAGATGAAGATTTAGTTATGTATAAAGAAATAAATAAATGTGAAGATATTATCAAAGAAAACTTAGTAGTAGAAGCTGTAGAAAAAGCTTTAAACAATGAACTTTTACTAAATGAAGAGGTTGCGTTAAGTGAAATATAAAACTGTATAAGGGAGTAGATATTATGGTTACTTTAGAAAAAGTTATGAATGTTACTAATGAAGAAATTAAAGATGCAATGACTATAAAATTGGATTATGTACCAAGTGAAATACCACAATTTATAGAAGGCATAAGAAGGGCTCCAAAAAGAGAGGCAAAATTATCTCAATCAGATATAAAATTAGCATTAAACAATGCATTAAGATATATACCAGAAGAATATCATGAAAAATTAGCTCCAGAATTTTTAAATGAATTAATGACTACTGGAAGAATTTATGGATATAGATTCAGACCAGAAGGTAATATAAAAGCAAAAACAATAGATGAATATAAAGGGAAATGTACTGAAGCTAGAGCATTCCAAGTAATGATAGACAATAACTTGGATTTTGATATAGCTTTATATCCATATGAGTTAGTTACTTATGGTGAAACAGGCCAAGTATTCCAAAACTGGATGCAGTACAATTTGATTAAAAAATATTTAGAAGTAATGAACCAAGATCAAACATTAGTAATACAATCAGGACATCCTGTTGGATTATTTAAATCTAAGCCAGATGCGCCTAGAGTAATAATAACTAATGGTCTGATGATAGGAATGTTTGATAATCAAGAGGACTGGAAAAGAGCAGCAGCTATAGGTGTATCTAATTATGGGCAAATGACAGCTGGAGGATGGATGTATATAGGACCACAAGGTATTGTTCATGGTACTTACTCAACATTATTAAACGCTGGAAGGTTAATACTTGGAATACCAGAAAAAGATGATTTAGCTGGAAAACTATTTGTAACTTCAGGACTTGGAGGAATGAGTGGAGCTCAAGGAAAAGCTGTAGAAATCGCTGGTGGAGTAGGTATAATAGCTGAAGTTGATTATTCAAGAATAGAAACTAGATACACTCAAGGCTGGGTAAGTAAAGTTGCTAAAACATGCGAAGAGGCATTTATTCTAGCTAAAGAATGTATGGATAAAAAAGAAGCTTGTGCAATAGCTTATAATGGCAACATAGTGGACTTATTAGAATATGCAGTAGAAAAAGATATACATATAGATTTATTATCAGACCAAACATCTTGTCATGCCGTTTATGATGGAGGATATTGCCCTCAAGGGATAACTTTTGAAGAAAGAACGAAACTTTTAGCTAATGATAAAGATAAGTTTGTACAATTAGTAGATGAAACTCTAAAGGCTCACTTTAAAGTAATTCAAAAATTAACAAACAAAGGAAGTTACTTCTTTGATTATGGGAATAGTTTTATGAAAGCTATTTATGATGCTGGATGCCAAGAGATATCTAAAAATGGAGTAGATGAAAAAGATGGATTTATATTCCCATCATATGTTGAAGATATATTAGGACCACAACTATTTGACTATGGATATGGGCCGTTTAGATGGGTATGTTTAAGTGGAAAAAGAGAAGATTTAATAAAAACTGATAAAGCAGCTATGGATTGTATAGATCCAAATAGAAGATATCAAGATAGAGATAACTGGATATGGATAAGAGATGCTGAGAAAAATGGTTTAGTTGTAGGATCTCAAGCTAGAATACTTTACCAAGATGCTATGGGAAGAACTAATATAGCTCTTAAGTTCAATGAAATGGTAAGAAAAGGAGAAATAGGACCTGTTATACTAGGTAGAGACCATCATGATGTGTCAGGAACAGATTCTCCATTTAGAGAAACATCTAATATAAAAGATGGAAGCAATATAATGGCTGATATGGCTACTCATTGCTTTGCGGGTAATGCAGCTAGAGGAATGAGTTTAATAGCTCTACATAATGGTGGTGGAGTAGGAATAGGAAAATCTATAAATGGCGGATTTGGAATGGTTCTTGATGGATCTCATAGAGTAGATGAAATATTAAGAACAGCTATGCCTTGGGATGTTATGGGAGGAGTTGCTAGACGTGCTTGGGCTAGAAATGAAAACTCTATAACAACAGTTATGGAATACAATAAAATGTGTTATGGTCAAGACCATATAACACTACCATATATAGTAGATGAAGATTTAATAAATCAAGTTATAGAGGCAAGTAAATAATAAGGTTAAAATTTTAAGTTACTGCGCTTATTGCGCTAGCGTAGTAACTTAAAATTTATATATAACATAACTATTAAAATTAGAATATAGGGGGAGAATTAATATGGCTATAGTGCAATGTGTACCTAATTTTAGTGAAGGTAGGGATTTAGAAAAAATTGAAAAGATAGTATCACCACTTAGAGGAAAAGAGGGAGTTAAGCTTTTAAACTATGAAGCAGACAAGGATTATAATAGAGTAGTAGTTACTGTTATAGGTGAGCCTAAGGCAGTTAAAAATGCAGTGTTAGAGTCTATAGGGGTAGCTAAAGATTTAATAGATATGAACACTCATAAAGGACAACACTCTAGATTTGGAGCTACAGATGTTTGCCCATTTATACCTATAAAGGGCATGACAATGGATGAAGCTGTAGAGCTTGCAAAAGAGTTAGGTGAAGATGTTGCAAAATTATATAATATACCTGTGTTTTTATATGAATGTGCAGCTTCAAAACCTGAAAGAGAAAATCTAGCTAAGGTAAGAAAAGGAGAGTATGAAGGATTAGATGCTAAATTTGAAGATCCTAATTGGGTACCTGATTTTGGACAAGCTAAAAAGCATCCGAATGCAGGTGCTATAGCTATAGGAGCTAGAAAACCTTTGATAGCTTATAATATAAACTTGGATACTCCAAATATAGATATAGCATCAAGCATAGCAAAAACTATAAGACACTCAAGTGGAGGATATAAATTTATAAAAGCTGGACCTGTAGAGATTCCAGAAAGAGGAATAACTCAGGTTACTATGAATTTAACTGATTATTCAAAAACTGCTATGTATAGAGCTTTTGAAGCTGTAAAAATGGAAGCAAAAAGATATGGAGTTAATGTAATGGGAAGTGAAATCGTAGGGCTTTGTCCTATGGAAGCTTTAGTTGACTGTGCTTCTTATTATTTAGGACTTGAAAATTTCTCTTTAGATAAAGTTCTAGAGACTAGTTTAATGGAGTAGAATATATGGTTGCTGATCTAATTATTAAAAATATAGGAAAACTAGCTACTATGAAAGGTGATGCACCTTTTATAGGAAAAGCGATGAATGATATAGAAATAATAGAAAATGCATATGTTGCAATAAAAGATGGTAGATTTTGCGATATAGGAATAGATGATGGTTATAAACATCTAATAAATCAAAATACAGAAATTAAAGATGCAGAAGGAAAATTGGTAACTCCAGGGCTTATAGATGCACATACACATCTAGTTCATGGAGGAAGTAGAGAGAATGAATTTGCAAAAAAACTTGCAGGAGTGCCTTA